>JBDRIZ010000090.1:0-2067 GCA_043815525.1 Candidatus Woesearchaeota archaeon | reverse complement strand
ATAAACGACCTTCAGAGCATGGGAGAGATATCAGCAGAAAGCGTGCAGGAGCTAAGCGACAGGGACAGAACAGAGTCAGTGATGCAGGCTTTGATGAAAGTATTCAAGACAACACAGCCAGACATAGCGCTACCGGCATTTGACAATGTGCAGGAAGACACAGACCAATTATTCCTGTGGATAGACGAGAACCTGCCAAAAGAGTACACAAGGCCAAAAGACCTAGCAAGGGCATATGACGCGCTAAGCCTAGCAGACATATACAGGGGAAGGATTAGAAGATGGCAGCACTGGAGATTTTTAGTCTACATACATAACCTATTGACAGCAGGAGTCGCGCTTGGAAAAGACGAGAAATACCATGCATTCGTCAAGTACGGCCCGACAACAAGGATACTCAAGATATGGCAGGCAAACCAGAGACAGCAAAGGAAGAAGGCCATAGCACAAAAGATAGCAGACAAGACCCACAGCAGCAAAAAAGATGTCATGAAATCAACAATGCCATACATGAAGGCAATATTCAAAAACAAGGAGATGGCAGAAAAGATCTCTGATCAATATGACCTTGACAAGGAAGAGGTCGAGTGGCTGAGAAAGTGAAGCTATTGCCTGTTGTCAACGAAAAAGATAAAATAGTAGGCTACAAAAAAAGAAATCAATTGAAGAGTAACGACATCTACAGGGTTGCAGGATTGTGGGTAACGTCAGAAACAGGAGAGATTCTCCTGGCAAGAAGGGCTTTGTCAAAGAAGCATGACCCTGGACTGTGGGGGCCTGCAGTCGCAGGAACTGCAGAAAAAGGCGAAAGCTACAGCACAAACATAAAAAAGGAAGCAAAAGAGGAGCTTGGGATAGAAGGGCTGAGGTTTGCCAAGGGAAAAAAACAAAGGTTCTATGGCACACGCAACTACTTCTGCCAATGGTATTCTCTGAAATTGAACAATGACTATAAGTTTCGCATCAATAAGAAAGAGGTGCAAGAAATCCAATGGATTATGAAAGACAAGCTTTTGGCTGAAATTCGCCACAAGCCCAGAAATTATCTATCAAACATGGCAACAATAGAACCAGTGGCACAAGGTTTATAAAACTCATTCTATTAAACCCCTCCATGACAATCAGCATAGACGAAATGGCAACCTTCTGCAAGAAGAAGGGATTCGTGTACCAAAACTCTGAATTATACGGAGGAATGACAGGATTCTTCGACTACGGGCACCTTGGAGTAGAACTAAAGAACAACCTAAAGCATCAGTGGTGGAAAACGCACGTGCATGACAGGGATGACATAATAGGAATAGACGGAAGCATAATAACACACCCAAAAGTGTGGTTAGCATCAGGACATGTCGGTTCTTTCCAGGACTTAATGCTAACATGCCAAAAGTGCGGCAACAAGGTAAGGGCAGACCAGTATATCGAGGAACAGCTGAAGATAAGCGCAGACGGAATGGGAATAGACAGGATAAACGAGACAGTGCTACAAAACAACCTGCAGTGCCCTCAATGCAAATCAAGATTCGGAGACGCATCGCAATTCAACCTGATGTTCAAGACACAAGTGGGACCAAAAGACGATGATTCTTCAATAGCATACCTAAGACCAGAAACAGCGCAACTCATGTTTGTTGACTTCAAGCTTGTCGCAGACAACGCAAGAATGAAACTGCCATTTGGCATAGCACAGATGGGAAAGGCATTCAGAAATGAGATAAGCCCAAGAAATTTTTTGTTCAGGTGCAGGGAATTCGAGCAGATGGAGGTAGAATACTTCATACATCCAGATTCAATGCAGGACTGCTCTTATGTTGATGAAGTGAAAGACTACGAAATGCAAATCTACAGCGCTGAGATGCAGGATGGCAAAAAAGAACAGCAGATGAAGATTAGTGAAGCTCTAAAAAAAGGCGTAATAAAAAGCCCGTGGCACGCATACTGGCTTGCAACAGAACACAGATGGTTCGTCGATTTGGGAGTGGACCCAAAAACTTTGAGGATACGGCAGCACAAGAAAGACGAGCTCGCACATTACTCAACAGACTGCTGGGACCTGGAGTACAAATT
>JBDRIZ010000089.1:0-2174 GCA_043815525.1 Candidatus Woesearchaeota archaeon | reverse complement strand
ACTGTCAATGGCATTCAAGTCGTAGCAGTCCTCTTTTTTGACCTTGATGAATTTTTCATCAAGATGGACTCTGCCTTTGATTATTGGACTTACCTGAAGATGGAGTGGATTTTAAAAAAACAGAGTACTTTTTTGTCCATTTGCTTATACTCCATCTTGTTACTTTGACATTGTCATGCTGCCAAAGATGGTTCTGTACTTTGCTCAAAGACATTCCATCTTCATGCATGTGAATTGCACGAACAATTATTGCAGGCCTGAATCTCATCTTCTTAAAGCCATTGTCGTCGATAAACCATGTTTTGCAATCAAAGCATTGAAACTTCTGCTTGTTACTTGAATAATTTTTTCGAAACCCTTTTTTGAGTATATGTTTTGAATTACACATAGGGCATTTTTTAGGCATTGTATCACCAAAATGCCTTAGGAAACGCTAATATTTAAAGGTGACGATAAGTAGACAGTATCCTGCTGTGATAACATTTATATATTATTGGCCGCAATAGCCTGGTAAACACTTCCTAAAAAGTGGTGCAGAAAAGAGATTCCATGGCAGGCGAGTACAGTGAAGTGCAAGCCCTAAAAAAATATGCTTCCGAGCTTCTCAACGAAGTGAAACGTATCTCCAATAAGGAGAGGATGAACACCAGGATGATTATCCTGACTTCAGCAGTGTCTGCAATGCTGCTTCTGGCAGTCTTCTTGGCAGTCCTGCACTACCAAGACGCGGCAACCGCAAGCCTCAAATCGATCCATGAGGAGATAAGCTATCTGCACTCAAAAGACAGCTTTCTTGAAAAAAATGTGTACTTGGTTGCCGGCTACCAGCAGAACCTTTCCATGAGGATGCAAGACTTTGAGGCATTCCCTGCAGATGCTCCAACCCCTTCTTTGGAGCAGCCAAGCCCATTTGACCATATAAAAAGAGAGCAGATACAATTTGAGAGTGATAGGTTTGTCATAAAAGACGGGAACTTCAGGTGGTCATACTTCGAAGACACAGGATCAATGGTACCCACAATAGGCCATAATGCTGACGGAATAGAAATAATCCCAAAAGACGTGAATGACATACATGTAGGTGATATCATTTCCTACGAGATCGGGAACGAAACCATAATCCACAGGGTTGTTAGGCTGGGTTATGACTCTAACGGCTGGTATGCAACCACTAAGGCAGATAGCTTTAAGAAAGAGGACCCATTCAAGATAAGGTTCGGTCAAATCCGAGGAATACTGGTCGGAATAATATACTAAGGTGAGATGATGAAGATACATCACTGGCTTCTGCTGGTATTGGTGCTGTTTGCAATGGTGGCAGCCTACAGAGGGATCAGCGGCAACATTGTAAAGGATGTTATTAAAGACGCCAATGAAGATGACTGGGGCTCGCTGCAGGAGTGCTGCCAGGTTGCAGATGAGAACAGGACCTGCGCGGCAGTTGGCGGACATGACTGCAGTTACTGCTACAACTACTGTGAGAATTCAGAATAAGGTCACCACTTAGGAATTAATAGTAATTCATAAATACTGGCCTGATTATGTTATGGTAGATCTCGTAAATAACAATATTGAGGGATTTGCTGTTTGGCAAATTGCAAACCAAAAATTTCCATTACTATTATGCAAATGACAAATGCTGAGGTTTATTCTGCTAGAAATAAGGTTTTGTCTGACTGTGTGCCGAATGCCTCGTTCTGGGCATGCAACGGCTCAATAATCAGGAACATTTACGAGCTTTGCAACACGCTGAAAAGCATGGATGAGTGGAATTTTCGTTATCATGTTAATTCTGACCTAGACAAGAATGATTTTGCCAAGTGGATAAGGGAAGTGCTTGAGTACCCTGAACTGGCAGACCAGCTTTACAAGGTCAAGGACAAGGAGAAGTACATCAGTATAATAGAGAAAAGGATTAGGAAATTGGAGGCCATGCCTGTCCAGCAAATTTGTTAATTGTTTAGGCTCCTCATAAGCAATATAAACTTTTATATAACCATCAGCATCCTGCCTTTTCTGTGCGGGGATGCCGGAGTGGCCAAATATTGGCAACAATAGGCTAGACGGGACAGGCTTAGGCGGCGACAAAAGCTTCGCTTTTGTGAGGTCTTCATCACCGAAGACACCTGTTAGCTTAGTGCTTGCGTGGGTTCGAATCCTACTCCCCGCATACT
>JBDRIZ010000088.1:0-5778 GCA_043815525.1 Candidatus Woesearchaeota archaeon | reverse complement strand
GCGAAATTTAATTAAGAGCACACTAAAACCCTGTTCTATCTTGAGCCAAAAGATTGTAAGAAAGGAAATGCTTGCTAAAGACTGTTTCTTGTATGAGATAGACGCTCCAGGTATCGCAAGAAAATACATGCCTGGCCAGTTCTTGGTCATTCGCATTGATGAGAAAGGCGAGAGGATTCCGCTCACAATAGCAGACACAAGTGAAAACACAATCACAATGGTGTTCCAGGCAGTTGGAAAAAGCACGAGGCAGCTTGCGCGGTTGGAAGTTGGTGACTCTATCCTTGATGTAGTCGGCCCTTTGGGAAAGCCTGAAGAGGTCAGAAAGTATGGCAAAGTCGTGCTTGTTGGCGGTGGAACAGGAGCGGCGTGCCTGCTGCCTATTGCCAAGGCGTTAAGACAGCATGGAAACAGGCTTGAGATCATTTTGGGAAGCCGGACTGCTGACTTGCTAATTCTTGAGAAGGAGCTTGGACTTGTAGCTTCCTTGAGGATTGCCACAGATGATGGAAGCAAAGGCCACAAAGGCTTTGTCACAGACCTGCTCAAGCAAATAATTGCTGAAGCTAAGCCTGACAAGGTCATTGCAATTGGTCCGCCAGTGATGATGAAGGCAGTGTGCGAAATAACAAGAGGCATTCCAACTGACGTAAGCCTGAATCCGATAATGCTTGACGCAACAGGCATGTGCGGCTCTTGCAGGGTTGAGGTGGCAGGAGAGATAAGGCTTGCATGCATTGACGGTCCGATGTTTGACGGCCACAAGGTGAACTTTGATGATTTGATCAGCAGGCTGCAGATGTACAAGGAAAAGGAGCTGCACGCAATTGACCATGAGAAGTGCTATGAATAGAGTGGAGATGAGGCAGCAGCTGCCAAGAGACAGGATAAAGAATTTTGACAGCGTGCCTCTTGGCTATAGCGCTGAAGAGGCAGTGCAGGAAGCAAAAAGGTGCATTCAGTGCAAGGTGCCTCAGTGCGAGTCAAGCTGCCCTGTTGGCATGGCAATCAAGGAGATGGTAGGGCTGATTGCAGCAGGACAATTCAGCGATGCATTTCTTGTGGCAAAAAAAGACAATCCAATTCCTGCGATAGCTGGAAGGGTGTGCCCTCAGGAAGACCAGTGCGAAAAGAAATGTGCTCTAAAGAAGAATTCTATTGATATTGGAAAGCTTGAGGCATTTGTGGGAGATTACGCAATAAAAAATCCTGTAAATGAGCCATTGCACAATACAAGAATCCACGGGAATGTTGCTGTGGTTGGCTCAGGTCCTGCAGGAATAACATGCGCAGTGGACCTTGCCAGGCTTGGATACAAGGTGACTGTCTTCGAGGCATTGCACATGACTGGAGGGGTTTTGCAGTATGGAATACCATCTTTCAGGCTGCCTCATGACATAGTCAGGCACGAGCTTTCATACCTGAAAAAGCTCGGAGTGGATATCCAGACAAACAGTGTTGTGGGCCGAACCATTCAACTTGAGGAGCTAAGGCATGAATACAAGGCAGTGTTTCTTGGCACAGGAGCAGGCTCTCCAGTATGGCTTGGAATAGAAGGAGAAAAGCTCAAAGGTGTGTATTCTGCAAACGAATTCCTGTTCAGGATAAACATGATGAAAGCCCATGATTTCCCGATTTTTGACACTCCGGTTGTGTGCAGGGAAAATGTCGGTGTCATAGGAGCCGGAAATGTCGCTATGGACTCTGCAAGATGCGCTTTAAGGCTTGGGGCAAAAAAGGTGACAATACTCTATCGCAGGACAATGGATCACAGCCCTGCAAGAATCGAGGAAGTCAGGCATGCTGCAGAGGAAGGTGTTGAATTCGTGGAGCTTGTCGCGCCAGTCAGGATTCTTGGGAACAGCGAAGGCTGGGTTGAGGCAATAGGGCTTGCAAGAATGCAATTAACCGAAAACGACAAGAGCGGAAGGCCTTCGCCTGTAATTGTTCCTGGAAGCGAGTTTGTGATGAATCTTGACACTGTCATTAACGCTGTTGGCACAAGGCCTAACAGGCTGTTTCTTTCAACAGTGCCTGGCCTTGAGACACAGAAGAACAGTTGCATAAAGGTTGACGAAAACCTGATGACCAATATTTTAGGAGTCTTTGCCGGAGGCGATGCGATTACCGGCAGCGCAACAGTCATACAGGCAATGGCTGACGGAAGGAAAGCTGCGAGGAGCATGCACGAATACTTGTCCAGCAATCTTTAAATAGAACGTCTTGTTTGGTGAAGACCATGCACGACGTAATAATCATCGGAGGCGGGCCTGCTGGCTTTAGCGCAGCGATTTATTCTGCAAGGTTCAAACTAAAGACCCTTGTTTTGACAAAGGTTCCTGGCGGCACAATGGCAGAAGCCCACATCATAGAGAACTATCCTGGAATACAGAGCATTTCCGGAATGCAGCTTGCAGACCAGATGCAAAAGCAGGCAGAAGACCTTGGTGTAGAGTTCATCCTTGATGACGTGAAACTTGTTGAGAGGCGTGGCGATCTCTTCCTTGTGAACGATAAGCATGAATCAAAATACATAGTATTGTGCCTTGGCACTGAGAGAAAGAAGCTCAACCTTCCAAGAGAGCAGGAATTTACTGGCAAGGGTGTTTCCTATTGCGCAACCTGCGATGCACCCTTATTCAGGGATAAGGTTGTTGGAGTTGTCGGAGGCAGCGATTCTGCGATAATGGCTGCAGATCTGCTTGCAAGATACGCAAAGAAAGTCTATATCATCTACAGGAAGGAAAAGTTTCCAGCACAGCCTGTGAATGTCGATAAGGCCTTGGCAAGCAAGAATGTTGAGGCAGTCTACAAAACTAATGTCACAGAACTCAAGGGTTCAGGAATGCTGAAGAGTGTTATGCTTGACACAGGAAAAGAGCTTGCTCTCGACGGCCTGTTCATAGAGATAGGAAGCACCCCATCAACTGCATTGGCGATTGAGCTTGGCCTGGAGTTGGACGAGCATGGGTGCATTGTTGTTGATTCTGAACAGGAGACAAATGTCCATGCTGTCTATGCTGCTGGCGATGTGACAGGCACCCACAACAGGTGGAGACAGGTCATAGTTGCAGCTGCAGAAGGAGCAATAGCTGCTCACAGCATCTATCACGATAAGCCTGGAAAACATGGAAGTGTGTAAACTAGTAGATGCATCAAAAAAGGTTTTTCTTGATTGCTCGCTTGCAAACGGAGCGATTGTCGCAGCGAATTCTGACAATCCAAATTACCCAAAGGATGTGCAGGACTACAGGTATGTGTGGCCAAGGGACGCTGGTTTCGTGTGCGTTGCAGCAAACGCATTGGGCTTAAGACAAATCCAGGAGCCATTCTTTTATTGGATTATGGAAAGGGCAGAGGAATTTTCGCAAAGCGGCCTTTTGTACCAGAACTATTATGTCAATGGCCCGAAAAGATGGCTTTCCTACCAGCCAGACCAGGCAGGCACTCTTATCTGGGCAGTGCATGACTTCTGCAAAGATGATAAGGGCCTGCAGCAGAAATACGCAAATCTGGTTGTCAAGCTTGCTGACGGAATATGTAATGTGTGGAACAAGAATCATTTTTCCATCATTACGCAGGATTTATGGGAGGGGTCCTATACCTATCCTGAGATTGAGAACACGCACACATACTCGCTTGCTGCATGCTGCCATGGCCTGGAGCTCGCACAAAGCATTTGTAGTAATGCCAGATGGCAGGAAGTTGCAGTGCAGATGCGCCATAAGATAGGATCATCCTTTCACAAGCATTACTGCAGGAATCATGGAAAGCTCTGCGACAGGATTGTCGATGCGTCGCTGCTTGGACTTGCCTACCCGTTCAGGATATGCAAGCCTCTTGACAAAGAGGTGGTGGACACTGCAGCCATGATAAAAGAAAAGCTTTTGATAAGAAAAGGCGTGATGCGTTACGAGCTGGATTTGTACGACAGCTACAGGTTGAGCGGGGTGAATGCCCGTAGGGGAGCAGGAGCCTGGCCAATACTGACATTCTGGCTTTCAATATATCACAGCATCGCAGGAGACAAGGAGCTGGCAAGATCTTTGTTTGAACTGGGAGTGAAAGGTTCTGAGGGCTGCCTTTTCCCTGAGCAGGTTTTTGAAAACTCGCTGCAGCGAAGTATCAGGCCGCTTGCCTGGAGCCATGCGATGTTTGTCTTGGCTGCAAGGGAGCTGAACCTATGAATACCAGTCCAGCGGAAAAAATATGTCCTCTCTGCGGAGGCATTGTCAAGGGAAGCGACAAGCTAAAGTACTACTGCGAGCGCTGCAATATACTGTTTGAAAAAGAGATGCTTTCAAAGCAAGGGGAGAAGGAAAAACCTGTTGTGTCAGTACCTCAGAAAAAGGCAAGTTTAAAATACATAGTGTCAAAGCACTCAAGAAGTTACCACATACCTGGTTGCAGGTACATAAAGCAGATAGCTAAGGAAAACCTTGCTTTGTATGATAACAAAAAAGATGCTGAAAAAGCAGGTTACCACGCATGCATCTGCGTGAGAAAGGATGGCGCATAGGTCACAGAGGATTGGTGTTTTTGTTGATGTCCAGAACATGTACTATTCTGCAAAGCACTTGTACGGCAGAAAGCTTGACTTCAAGGAGCTTTTGAAATTTGCGTGCCAGGGCAGAAACCTCATAAGGGCAATAACCTATGTAATACGCGCTGATGTGAAAGAAGAAGAAGGCTTTTTTGATGCATTGAAAAAGATTGGCTATGAGGTTAAGACCAAGGATTTGCAGGTTTTCTATGGTGGGGCAAAGAAAGGTGACTGGGACATTGGCATTGCCATGGATTCCATAGAGCTTGCTCCAAAACTCGATACGATCATCCTTGTCAGCGGTGATGGGGACTTTGTGCCCTTGGTCAGGCACTTAAAGCACGCTCTCGGATGCAGGGTTGAGGTCATTGCCTTTGGCAGGAGCAGCTCAGCAAAGCTTGTGGAGGAAGCAGATGACTACTATGATTTGGACAAGCATACAAACCTTCTGAAACATGACAGACGAGATTAATTTCTGCCCATTTTGCAGCGCAGCACAGCACAAGATTGCCGCAGTAGCTGAAGGACTGATGTTCTGCAGGGAATGCAACAGGTTCTTCAAGTTAGAGCATGTAATGCTACCTTGCCCGAAATGCAATTCCAAGAGGATTAAAGACTCTGAGTTTCCAAGCCCTGATGGCCAGCTTGTCTTCCAGTGCCAGAGCTGCAAGCGCATGTTCCCAGCAAAGAATTTCTTCAACAAAGGGTGAAGGCTGATTCTGTTGCGAGCGTTAGCGAGCATGTCCAGCCTTGAGCTGGACTCGGGATCAAGGAACAAGACCCTTGAGCGCATGTTCCCAGCAAAGAATTTCTTCAACAAATTTGATGATTGATTTGCGAGCTGTGGTTAGCACGTCCAGCTTCACGCTGGACAAGGTAGCAACGGACTTTGCCGTTGAACAAGACCCTTGAGCGCATGTTCCCTGCAAAGAATTTCTTCAAGAAGAGTGACGCCTAGCTGCCTGTTTTGCGCCCACTTCTTTGTTATTGATTATGGTTGTCGCCAATGCTGAAAAAGCTTGCAGACCTATAGATCTGTGCAGTGATTTCAAGACAGGATTAGGGCTGCAGGCTTCCCTTGGCCCAGCCAAAGACATATAAACAACCTATTTATTATTTGGTTGATGCAGGTTTCAGTGATTGCCTCTGGCAGCAACGGCAACTGCTGCCTAGTTGAAGACAAGAATGCAGGTATTCTTTTTGATGCTGGATTGAGCTGCAGGGAAATCGAGCAA
>JBDRIZ010000087.1:0-6023 GCA_043815525.1 Candidatus Woesearchaeota archaeon | reverse complement strand
GTCTTTAGCAAGGTTCCTAAGCGACAGGATCTCATCAATGCCAAGAAACCCTGCAGCCTTATTCAGGTTAGCCTGATATTCAAGATATAGGATCATTGACTCGTGAAGCAAAACTGTACGCACAGACAACTCCTTTGCAGCGATCTTCTTTGACAGAATTCCCTCCACAATCACAGACATATCAGGGCAGAGATTTTCCACTTGCATAGATCAAAAAAAAGTCGAGAGTTATTTAAGACTTTCTAATCCTTTATCCAAGCTAATATTCCCTTAACACAAGACATGATCTTATGGGCTACAGTGACATCCTGCAGCTCAATAGAAAAATCCATCTGCTCATCATACCTTCGCAGATGCCTGTCATAGTAGCTTACCAATATGGTAACCCTGTTTGGACCCTCGCTCAAGGACTTGCCGCTGATTCCAATCGCAAAACTCTCTGTCTGGTTCAAATCAGGAAAATCCCAGCCTTTCGCGAGTTCTGGAGTGTTGACAATGACAAGCACGTTTCTCGCGCTGTCACCTGCGGCATGAACCTTAAAGTTGATGAAATAGTCTTCTGCATAAGACACCTTGTTTGGATGCTTGAGGTCGCTTATCGAAAGCCTTGGCAGTTCAATGACCTTGACTATCACTTCATCGTGAGCAGAGATATTCCTGTAGTAGGCACTAAACCTTATTCTCGAGCCAGAACGACTGTCGCCCAAATCAAACGTGACCTCCTTGAAGCCACCTGGACTGATTGAAGCGCGCTGGCAATCATCCTCTTGGCACACCCTGACATTGTCAAGAGCGGTGTTGCCATTGTTTCGAACGCTACATGCCACATTGACAATCTCACCGTCATAATACTCTGCGTTATCTGTCCTGCATGAAAGAGTCATTTTGCTGGCAAAAGCCTTTCCAGCAACCACATTTTTGGAGTCAAGAATCCTCTGAATATACGGAAGTGAGTACTGCTCAAAAGAGTCTGAACCAAGCAAGTAATCAGTTGCTGTAAAGTTGCCAAAAAACCGGACCACCATTGGAATACTGTAGACAAAACCAGGGTCCAGGTCACTTGACAATTTTAGCACAAAATAAGCGCTTTTGTTCTCAAATGGCCTCAAAAGAAGACTTGCCGCCTCAGGATTAGCCTCAACTTGGCTGGGCAGATTCAGGTGAAGCTGGGCAGCGACATAGAAAGGATTTGGATTGTTCACCCTTGCCTCCACATAGTTGTAGGATCCAAGGCCAATTCTGCTGCTAAAAGGGTAAAGCTCGACAGAAAAAGGGGCTTTTAGTTTTCCATAGGTTGCAAGAACCTCACTTTTTATCTGAAGGTCGTTTGGCAAAAGGTCAACATCATAACCCTTCCATTCATACCTTGAGGTCGGCACGTCAGCATCAACGGACTCCCTTAACTTGATATGAGAAGCATCAAGATAACCATACTCCCCAAAAGCCACATCAAAGGGAATCCAGCCATACCCTGGAAAGAACACCTCAGCCCAGGCATGAGGGGCGCCAGCAGGGTTCTCCACATTAAAAGCATAACCGCTCACATACTTGGCAGGAATCCCAACGCTACGGACCATAGCTATAAAGAGACTTGTCATTTCGTCGCAAACGCCAATCCTGTTACGCATAACCCATGAGGACTTCTGGGCAGCATCGGTTGTTGCAGGAATCATGACATACTCCACATTATTTGCCACCCAATCAGCCAATTTGAAAACAACAACAAACAAGTCGTCCTCGCCTTCAGCAAGCTCAGAAGCCAGAAGTGCAATGTCCTGATCGATATCAATGGACAAGCTGGGCTTGACATACTCGGAAACGCGGGTGGCAGACACAGGAAACTTCACCTTTTCAGTAACCTTGCCAAATGAGCTGGTTGTTAGAACCTCGCTAAAAAGAGCGAGCCTCAAATCAGTGCTCTGGCTTTGCCACTCATAAACAAGCGACCCATCACGCAAATCCGCAGCAGGGTTTGTGACAAGTTTTCTGACTGTCTGCCTGGAGTCATTCCTTGGATAAAAATCCAAGATACCCCTGACATACAAAAGCTTTGAATCCGCGCCATTCCTGATTACGTTAGCCGACTCTGAAACATCCACTGAAAGCACTGCAGATTCTACAGAGGATATCCAGTCTGAGGAAACAACACCAGGCAACAGAAGCAAAAAAATGGCAATCCAACATCGCATTATGGCAATCTCAAGAATAATTGTTTTAAATCTTTCGAAAAAGCCTAGACCTCGCGAAGGTATCCCCAGTTGTGAAGCTTGTCAGAATCCTCAAACCATCGCTCGCCAATATCCTTCCTGTAGTACATGTTCGGGATCAAGATGTTGCTTATCCTGCTATACACCTGCTTTCTTGCCTGCTTCATGGTAGATCCGGTACCGCAGACTATAAGCGCAACTCCCGCAGTTCCTGTCACAAGCCAGTCCCCATTTATCTTCTTGATGTCCTCTATATGCACGCCTTCAAGGCTGGGCTTCCTGAACAGGACAACTGCATCCTTTGAATGGACATCAAAAGTCTCCTTGTCCCTGAAAGGAAAAGGTGGGACAACAATCCTCACCCCAATCTGGAAACCGCTTCTCGTCTTAAGCTTTGGCGAGTTGCCTTTAGCCAGATCGTACATCAACTCTCCGATCGGGTTTACTATACCCTCCTGCTGTATGCTTATCGTTGGATAGCCGAATCTGGAAGTCCACTCAAGCGGGTAGATGCCATTATTGTTCACAATGCAGTTGATGTCAATGTAGCCACAATATTGTTCCTCAGCGAGCTTCGGCTCCATCTTTTTTAGAGTGGCGTTGAATATCTTGTTTGGCATAGCCCAGAACATCGAGGTGTTTCCGCAAAACAAGGGCTTACCGTTTCTCCTGACATACAGCGTGTGGTTTGGAACAGTCACGCAATAAACTGATTTGCCGTAACTGACAATCTCCATGTCGCGCTTGTCAATCCAGGAGACACTTTTTTTGATCCTCTCCAGCACTTTGAACTGCGGGTAGTTGATGCGAGCCCAATGGTCCTTAATCCATATCTCTCCCTTTCTTTTCCTCTTCTTAAGGATTCCTATCCTTCCAATCTTCAAAAGCAATTCCTGCACGTCATCTGCAAGCCTCTTTGAGGAAGTGTAGAATATCCTGAAGCCATTATTTGTGTTTGCGTCGCCCTTGCCATACCAGTCCAGGAATATCTTGATCTGCCTCGTTGAAAGGCCCTTAACAAAATCAGGCACATGCTTCTTGTTAGCCCTGCCAAATTCTTTCAAATAATGCCAAAGCTGCTTATTGTAGCAGTAAAACTCATTCTTTCCCTTACCAAATTTGAAAGGCAGATTTTTCAGCATCCTGCCAACATCATCAAGCTTCACGCATGAAATGCTCACCTTGTAACCTTCAGAACAGCTACCTTCAGCAATGTAATAACCAAGGAATACAAGCCAATCATCCATCCTCAAATCGATGCTTGGCAATTCCCTCGCCACAACCCTCTTGCCTTCCCGGTGATAGCTTTTTACCGACTTCAAGACAAACTTGGATTGCTCCTTACCTTTCCAGACAGCAGTCCGAGGAACAACAAACTGACTGGGCAGGTTTCTTGCTTGGACAAACCCATAATCCCTTTTTCCTTTTCTGAACAGGTTCGCCTCAATGCCATACATGTTGTGGTTTAAAGTGACAGCAACATCCACAGTCTGATTATTGATAACAAGCAATTTATTATGCGAATCCATAGTGACGATGTCAGTTGGCTTCTGGTACTCTAGGAGGCCATCCTTACTAATAGTGGCAAACTCGTCGCTTCTCCTGACATTACGAAAGTATTTCCATCCTTTCCTTGTAAGAACCTCTGTCTTTGCATCGTAGCAACCCATCTCGCCAGTAGACGGGCCAATGTCACCAGGGAAAAGCTTCTTGTGCTCGAAGTTGACGTTTATGGGATTAATGAACTCTTTCCCGTTGAAAAACCCGCCGACAGCGACCTCAACACCGACAACTCTCCTCTGGAGCTGGAAGGTCTTTATCTCGTTAGACCAGGCCTTCTTGTAGGCTTCCATAACCTGTATGACATCCCTGCCGTCATCTTCCTCGCCAATGAACAAAAGGCGCTTGTTGTTCTGCGCCTCGCCACTCGGCTTGATGACATATTTTCCAGGGTTTTGCTTGACAAAAGCAACTGCATCATCAAAAGACGTGAAGTCCCCATAAGGAATGATCTGCACCCCAGCCTTCTTGAGCTCTTCCTGGCCGAAAGCGCGGTCATCCTCAAGCTTGTCAGTATAGGGAGTCCCGCCGATAACAAACTTGCCCTGCTTTCGCAGCTTATCAGCTTTTGTCCCCTCTCCAAGAACATCATCAAAAATTATCACATCAGCCCAATCAGCATCTTTCTCCCAATCATCAGTCTTGGGCACAAAACCGTCAGCGACATCCTTTTCTCCTGCGTCAGCAATAAAATATTTGACATCATGGCCTTCCTTGAATATCTGCCACGCAGTATCACTTATCAGAGCATCGATTGAGACAAACAAAAATTTCTTCTTGTCCATTCGAGGCACAACATAATCACACTGTCTTTTATAGATTTCGCTTGCCTCAAAAAAATAGTCGACAAAATGTTTTGGGATTTGCAATCAAGGAGAATTTTCTATATGGCAAACCAATGCAGACAAAATCAACGATATGGCAAAGGAAAAGCTTATATGCGGAATGAAAAAGAGGGGCGGCATGCCAGAAAAAGAAAAAATAAGAAAGAGCCTAAAATATTCTGTAATTGACGGGGCTTTCAACTCAGCAAAAGTAGGATTCGGCGAGTCGTTCTTGTCTGCGTTTGCTGTCTTCCTTTCTGCAACAAACCTTCAGATAGGACTCATAGGTTCCTTGCCAAGGTCGCTTGGAAGCATGTCACAACTCCTCTCAAACAGGATGATACACCTGTTCAAGTCAAGGAAGCGGCTTGTGCTGACTGGAGTGTTCGTGGAAGCCCTGACATTCATACCAATTATGCTTTCATTCTTTTTCGGAAACATAAGGGTATACCATCTCATATTCTTTGTCTGCCTGTACTGGATTGCGAACATGATAATGGTGCCTGCCTGGAGCTCCTGGATGGGCGATCTTGTGAACCCGGACGAGAGAGGAAGCTACTTTGGAAGAAGGAACAAGATAGCAGGGCTTACATCGTTTGTGTGCTTTCTTGCGGCAGGATACTTGCTGCAGGAATTCGCTCACGGAACAAAAACACAATACACAGGATTTGTGGTGATATTCTTCCTTGCCATGGCATTTCGGTTGGTCTCATTATTGTACCTGTCAAAGGAGTACGAGCCGCCTTACATCACTGAAAAAAAAGCGCAATTCGGGTTTGTCGAATTCGTAAAACAGGCAAGGTACAGGAACTTCGGGCTATTTGCATTGTACCTCAGCCTGATGAACTTCGCTGTGTTCATGGCAGCGCCATATTTTATCGCATACGAGCTAAACGACCTCAAGCTCACATACCTGGCTTTCACAATGTTGTCAGCATCACAGATACTCGTCAAGAACCTCAGCATGCCGATCTGGGGAAAGGCAAGCGACAGATTCGGAACGCTAAGAGTGCTGACCCTGTGCGGGTACCTGATGCCCCTTGTCCCGTTACTGTGGCTTTTCAAGACAGACATCTGGTACCTTGTGATAATCGAGATGTACTCTGGATTTGTCTGGGCAGGTTTTGAACTGAGCTCGTTCAATTTCATATTCGACACAACAAGCCCTGAGAAGAGGTCGACATGCGTCGCATACTACAATGTCCTCAACGGAGTCGCGATTTTTGCCGGAGCAATGGTTGGGGGAATCATAGTGAAATACAACAACATCTTCTGGTCAAAATACCTGCTTGTCATGCTTGCAAGCGGAATAATGAGGCTATTTGCCACGCTAATATTCATACCTCGGATAAGAGAGGTCAGGCCAGTGCAGCACATACCCTACTGGAAGCTGTTCTTTCGGGTCGCAACTGTTGCGCCAACAGAAGGGCTG
>JBDRIZ010000086.1:0-3565 GCA_043815525.1 Candidatus Woesearchaeota archaeon | reverse complement strand
AACAGGATCTGCGAGGTGATATCAGGAAGGCAGATTCACGCGATTAGCCCTGTTGTTGGAGGATTCTCAAAGGTACCGGCAGGCCTGAATGAATTGAAGCAGGACCTGCTTTCATGCAGGGAAGATGCAATGAGGACTGCCAATCTTTTCAAAAGGCTAAAAGTGGCAAAGTTTTCCAGGAAGGCAGTCTACGCAAGCCTTAAGACCAAATCTTTCAATGACTACAGCGCGCTGTCTGGAAATGTCCAGGTTGGCCTAAAGAGTTTTTCGCCTGACAGCTACAGGAAGCATTTTGCCGAGCAGGTTGTGAAGACCTCAACTTCAAAGCATGTGACTCTTAATGGCTCTGCAGTAATGGTAGGTAGCCTGGCGAGGCTTAACAACAATCGCCAGAATCTCTCAAGGAATGCCAAGAAAGCCCTTGGCAAGATGAGGTTTCCAAGCTACAATCCATTCCACAACAACCTGTGCCAGGCAGTTGAGATTGTGAGCTTCATTGACAGGTGCATCGACATTGTCAGTGGCCTGCAGCTCAAAGACGAGAAGCCTGTCCAGATCAAGGTCCGGCCAGGCAGGGGGGTCAGCATCATAGAGGCGCCAAGAGGGCTGCTCATCCACGAATGCAGGGTAAATGCCAAGGGAGAGATTTCAGACTACAACATCATAGCTCCGACAACAATCAACCTTAAGAATATCGAGGAGGACATAAAGGCATTCCTGCCGTTGCTGGCAGGAAAACCTGAGAAAATTATTGTTGCAGAGCTTGAGAAGCTTATCAGGGCATACGACCCGTGCATCAGCTGCAGCGCGCACTTTCTTGAGGTTAACTGGCGCAACGAAAAATATATATAACCAAGGTGCCAAAAATCGTTTTTGGAGGTTTCCAAAATGGCAAAAAAAGTGAATTGGGTCCTGACTCTGATTATGTCAGTCGTCTTTGGTAGCGTCGGTGTTGACAGGTTTATTATGGGCCATATTGGCCTTGGTATTTTGAAGTTGGTAACTCTTGGCGGCTGTGGCATTTGGTGGCTTATTGACCTTATCCTCATTGCGACAAAATACCATTTTGAAGGCATAGAATGGGTGCAGACATAAATTCTGCACTAGCCTTTTTCTTGGATTGCATTGGATTCAACTCGCCCAGAGCGATAGTCTTTAACATCCTTGCAGTCTTTTTGCTGCTCGCACTGATTCCGACTTCATGGCTTGCTCATTCTCCAATGCAGTGCGTCTTCAGGACTGTCATATTACCGTTTGTGTTTGGCGGTGACTGCCCTGATGAAGGATTTTTCGCAGGCTGCAATTGCCCTGGCTGCGGCCTAACAAGGGGTATGTCCAGGCTAATGCACGCAGATATCAGTGGCGCGCTGCAATACAATCCTCTAGTGCCTGCTGTTTTCGTTGTCATGAGTTGGCTGCTCTTGGACAATCTGAGAAAAATATTGCAGGCGTGACAGATGCCAGCGTACACGCATGATTATTTATTTGGACAAATATTTTTTGGATCAGTTCATTATCTTCGGATGCTTCCTCAGCATGTACTTTAGGACAAACGGGAATATCATTGTCGTTATGACTGTCATAGCTACTATCGCAGAGTAGACTTCCACAGGTATAAGGTTGTTCGCCCTGGCAAGCTCAGCCATTACAAGCTCAACAGCACCCCTGCTGTTCATGCCCCATCCGATGAGTGTTGTCTGTTGTAATGAGAGGTCAGTCCATGGCGTTGCAAGCATAGCTCCAAAGAGCTTTCCTGCTATTGCCACAGCAAGGACAATCAGGAAGAGCATTGGGTCGACGAACATGCTCCTCCAGTCAAAGTGCATCCCAATATTTATGAAAAAGAATGGCACTATCAGGCTGAACGCGATGGTGTTAAGCTCTTTCACGTCTTCGTGCTCGTCGTAGCGGTTCTTGTTTGATAGTTGTATTATCAGGCCTGCGATGAATGCTCCAATAATTGTTCCCAGGCCGAACAGCTGGGACAGCCCTGCGATGATAAGCGCTATCACTATCATTGTGGAAACAGTTGCTATCCTTGACCTTTCTTTCTGGACTATGCTTATGACTATTGGAACTATCTTGATTATTATGAATACAAGGAATATGAATGTCACAATCATCAGGGGGAACAAGGCAAGGCTCTGCATGCTCTTGTGGACATACATGACCAATAGGGACAAGAAGATTACTTCGAATATGTCGTCGACAATGCCTGCTCCGACAAGTATTGTGCCTACCTTGGTCTTGAGCGCCTTTAGTTCCATTAAGAGATTGAGTGTTGTCCCTTCTGCAGTGATGCTAAGGCAGGCACCTACCACGAGCGCGACTGTGTAGACATTGGGTATCAGAAATATTCCTGTCTTTGCCAAAAGCACTATTGCAACAAATCCAAGCATGAATGGTATTAGCGCCGCAAAAAGGCTTATCAAAAAGATGTCCTTTCTGGTCTGCCTCAGCTTGTGCAGGTTTGTTTCCATTCCTGCAAGAAGCAATAGGAATATTATTCCAAGGTCTGCAAGGATTCCAAAGCTCTCTCTTACTTCAGGCAGGAATAAGAAACCGAATATCGGCAGGCTTAAGAAAACTCCTGCGAGTATCTGTCCAATCACGCGGGGGTATCCCTTCCTATAGAACAGTTCTCCTAAAATAAGCGCTGTCGTAAGGCTTACAGCAATCTGTATTATTAGGTTCATTATACCTCTTTTTGCTTCCTTATGTGCGCCACAAAAAAGCCTTCAGTGTCGTTGTCCTGCGGCCAGAGCCTCAAGCATTTTTCAACAACCGGGCTGTAAATTTTGCCTTCAAATTCAGCTACCGCCTCGCTTCTATTTATATTTAACTTAATGGGCAATAATTCTGCGTTGCCTTGCTGCAGCAGCCAGTCAATGACAGACTCGTTCTCCTCAGGGTCTATGCTGCATGTGCTGTAGACAAGCGTTCCTTGAGGCTTGAGGCTGTCAAATGCCTGTTTTATCAGCTGCTTTTGTGTTTTTGCAAGTCTTTTTATCATCAACGGATTCCATATCTGGAGTGTTTTCAAAGATTTCCTAATTGTCCCTGTTCCAGAGCACGGAGCGTCAAGCAATATCTTGTCATACATGCCTTTCATCCTTTGTCCATGCATTAAGGTCACTACAGTGTTGGCTATGCCCATCCTCTGGATGTTTATTCCAAGTGCCGCAAGCCTTTTTCCCTTGTAGTCGTTTGCGACAAGCAATCCTGTGTTTTCCATCATTGCAGCCATCTGCGTTGCTTTGCTGCCAGGGGCAGCGCTCATGTCAAGGACAAGGTCTCCTGGCATTGGATTCAGCACAACAGGAGGTATCATAGACACTGCCTCCTGCACATAGAAGTATCCGAGGCTGTGCTCAGCCAGATTCCCAATATCCCTTCTCTCTTCTCTCTTGTGCCTTATCCAGAATCCTTCCTTGCACCAGGGTATCTCCATAAGTTCCCAGTCTGATAGCCTCTTTTTCAGGCCCTCTGCGTCAATCTTTATTGTGTTCACCCGAATCGCTCTTCTTCTATATTTCTGAGAGTACTCCATGAACCTATCAAAGTC
>JBDRIZ010000085.1:0-4604 GCA_043815525.1 Candidatus Woesearchaeota archaeon | reverse complement strand
AGTATCTGCCAGACCTGCTTGACAGGCTCCCACACATCTATGTATGCTGCCTCAAGCCCTATCTGGGAAGCTGTCCTGCCAGCAGCGTCAAAGTATCCCTGCTGCCATGCAAATGAAACAAATACAACAAGCCACAGGATGAGGTATCCCACCCCGACCCAGTGCAGCCATCCTGGCACTTCAGGCATCATGTAGACTATGTATATTATCCACACTGGCGCAAAGACCACTATCAGGTTGCCAGCATCATTAGGAAGCACGTAGTTCAATAGTGTTTTTGTGTATGGTATTAGGTAGCTCCATAGGGAAAGCAGAAAGCTTGTGAGCACTGCTCCCCAGTCAAGTCTGGACTGGCTCAGAAGTATTGACCCGAGTATGAACATGATGAGCCACATTACAAGCCTTACTTCCCAATAGCCGTGGCTGAATCCCATCACAAATGAGTCTATTATGTGTGCTGCAAGGCATACGATGAACAGAAAGCTTATCCTGCTGTTAGTCGTGCGAGGTAAATACATTGCGCTTAGCCTGTTTGCTGGCATAAAACCTCCTCTGAAGAATTTTTAGTCAAGGCTTATTTCAAGCTCTCTGATGTCAAGGTCTGTTTTTGGCTTGAGCCTTATGGAGTTTGTTCCTGGCTCCACAAGGTTGTTTATGTTCTTTCGAAATGATGACTCTCTTGTTGAAAAGCCTGTTGCTTTACCGTTTATCCACATCTCAGCCTCTTTTGTTTCCCCTGACTCAGTGAACCTGAATATGAGTGTTAAGTCGACACCGCTTCTAAGCTCGCTCTCGTCCTCTTCTGATGCCGGGCAATCGTACCTTCTGTTTTCTGACTTGTATCCTGTTTGGCAGTTCTGGCATGTGCTTGTCGTGAGTTCAGGAATGCAGACGAAGTCCTCTCCTGTGATTGGCAGGTCATCGCACCAGTACTGGTCTTCTCTTATGTTCCAGCAGCAGTCCTTGTCGTATTTTGGCTTGCAGCCGTAGTGGCATTCGTCGTCTGTGTCATCCCCGCAAAGGTTCTCGCATTTTTCAGGGGGTTGTCCGTCTTTGTCCTCGTAGCCGCTTTGGCACCTCGCGCACTCTTTTTCGTCAACAAAGCCTACGCACCTGTCTCCGATGTAGTCTGTTTTTACGTCGCACCAGTATCCTGGCTTGTACTTTTCGAAGCAGCAGTCCCTGTCTAGGTCTTCGTTGCAGTCGTCTGGGCACACTCCGTCTGTTTCTCCGCAGCGCTCTTCTTTGCCTTTTGTCTTGAACAGGTCGCTTTCAAGCTCAAAATACCATGTTGGCTGCACAGGCTCTTCTAGCTCTGTTCTTACCTGTATCTGGTCTATAAGGTAGGTTCCCTTTTCTGTCTTGAATCTGACGCTGTTCTTTCCGATGTTGAGCATGCTTGGCGAAAGGACTACACTGTTTACTGTGCCGCAGTCAGGCACTCCTGTGAATATGCTTTTTCCGTTTATGCTGACATCCAGTGTTCCAACATCTCTTGTGTTGCACTCCGGGTTGAATCTGAGCGTTGCCTTCTCGATGTTTTCCCCTTCTTCAGGTGATATGTAGAAAGTGTTCCTGCTTTCCTGCCTGCTGTTGTCTGTTATGTCTGCTGTTATCTTCATGTCTGAGAAGCTGTACTCGTTTGTAGCCCAGAATCTTGCTCCTACGCTTGATATGCTGAATTCAAGTATGTTTTCTCCTTCAGCGAGCAGCCTCTTGTTTAGGCTTATCGGGCTTGGAGAGCTTGTCTCTATGTCGAATTCGTAGATATTTTGCGAGTTCAGTTTGACTGTCAGGGTTCCCTTGTGCCTTGGCGCGTTGAAGCTGAGCAATATGTTTTCTGTGTTCTGCAAATCATCAATTCCAAAGGCTATAGTCTTTGGAGTCTTGTCGAACCAGCCGTTTCTTACCCTGAAGTTGTTGATTGACTGTATGACCCTTGCCTCTGATGTCTTGGATAGTGTGAATGCTGGCAGGTCGTACTCTATCTCGTCCAGGCTCTGGTATGATATCTTTCCTGGGCTTGCGACAAATACTGTCTTGTTCTTGACTGAATGGTCAGTATACGTAGGACTTGAGCTGCTGATCTTGCTTGGTTGCTCATCAAGCAGTGCTGCCCTTTCGTCTGGTGGCAGGAAGAGTATGTAGAATAATATCAGTAGAGTGATGACTCCAATCAGTGTTGCTGCAGAGGCTTGTTGGCTGCGTTTCATGTCAATAAATATTTAAGCCTGTTAGTTTCTTCCTATCCTGCTCAATATATAAATGTTTTGGAGAACAATAATTAGGTTGTTGTGTATTACGACTACCAGATAGGATATTTGGCTTGTCTGGAGGTTTTTCTCCATTATTTCAGCTGGAGAAAAACCTTCAGCAGCCATAAGGAAGAGTTTCACGTTAAAATATTGGTTAGCACGATGAAGCAGCTTTATTCCAACTTAAGGCATGGCGAGTTGAAAGTCCTCGCTGAAAACGCTGATGACCTCTGGACTTTAAGCCAGGTTATTGATATCAGCGACATGGTTAGTGGCAGGACTGTTCGCAAGGTTAAGCTTGGCGGTTCTGAAGATAGGAGTTCAAACATTGTGAAGAAGCAGATTTTTATAACAGTCTCTGTGGAGAAATTTGAGCTCGACTCTATGCTTCGTGTATCTGGCAAGATTGTTGATGGCCCAGAGGATGTGTCAAGAGGCGTTTATCAGTCTATTGACGTTGAGCCTGGAAGCGCAATCACAATAAAAAAGGAGCGATGGCCGCAGTACCAGCTTGATAAAGTGCGAGAGGCCTGTGAGAGGAAGCCATCAAACATTCTTATTCTGATAATGGACAGGGAGGAGGCATATTTTGCCAGGCTTAAGACCAATGGTTTTGACGTGCTCTCACATGTTGAGGGTGATGTTCCAAAGAAAGCAAATGATCAGAAAGTGGCAAAAGAGTTCTATCCTGAGCTGGTTTCAATGCTTGCTGAATATGACAAGCGGTATAAACCTTCACAAATAATTGTTGCAAGCCCTTCTTTTTGGAAGGAGGATTTTGTTAAGAAGCTGAGTGATACTGCAATAAAGTCAAAGGTTGTTCTTGCAACTTGCTCTTCTGTGACAATGTCAGCAATAAACGAGGTGATTTCAAGGCCAGAGGTTGCTTCTGCTCTTGCAAAGGAGCGTGTCGCTTCAGAGGTTGCTATTGTTGAGGATTTGCTTATGCAGATTGCAAGGGATGGCCTGGTTTCTTATGGCGAAAAAGAGGTGGATTCTGCAGTTAGTGCTGGTGCAGTGAGGGTTTTGCTTGTTTGCGACTCCTTTCTAAAATCCAAGAGGGATTCTGGTAATTTTGCCGAGCTTGATAGCCTGATGAGGTCTGTTGAGCAGCACAAGGGTGCTGTCAGGATCATATCCTCAGAGCATGATGCAGGAAAGAAACTGATGGGCCTTGGAGGCATTGCTGCATTGTTGAGGTACAGGATCAGTGCCTAAATCTGCTGCTCCTAATAATCTCCCTGTCTTTTGTGATTATCAGCGCCTCCACGTTTGGAAGCCTCTCCACAAGCTCAATTCCCTTTTCTCTTCCAAGGACAAACACTGTTGTTGCTAGGCTGTCAGCATCAACTGCCTTTGGTGCAATGACTGTGACGCTTATGAGTTCTGTTGCGCTGTGTCCTGTTTTTGGGTTGATTATGTGGTGGTATGTCTTGTTTTCGTCAAAGTATCTTTCGTAGTCTCCTGATGTTGCAACACTCATGTTTTCAAGTTCGATTATTGTGATGAGTTCTGTCTTGTTTCGCGGGTTCTGCAGTGCGACCTGCCATTTCTGGTCTCCCTCTTTTGTGCCTATAGCTCTTATGTCTCCGCCTGCGTTGACCATTGCCCTTTTGATTCCAGTTTGTTGGAGTGCTTCTATTGCCTCATCAACAGCATAGCCTTTGGCTATTGCTCCGAGTGTTATGCTCATGTTCTCTTCTATTGTCACAGCGTTTTCCTCGATTATTACTTTTTTGTACCCAACACTTTTCATAGCAGTATCTATCTCCTCTTGTGTGGGTGTCCTGTTTTCCTTGAAAGTCTTTGTGTAAAGATCAAGCACTGGTTGCACTGTTATATCGAATGCTCCGTTGCTCACTTCGCTGTATTCCAGGCTTTTTTGCAGCACAAAACTCATGCTGCTTGTCGGTTTTGCTATTATCTTGTTTTTGTTTAGTTCACTGACTAGGCTTGTTGTGCCGTACGGCCCCATCTCGTCGTTTACTGATTGCATTGCGCGAAACGCTCTCCTTATGCCTTCTCTTGCAGTGTTTTCGTCTTCGTGCAGCACAACTACAGTTACTGTTGTTCCCATCAGCTCTCTTGTCTGCTCTGCCTTGTAGGTCATTATTTTGCATGCTGGAAGCAGCAGGATAATGATGAGAATGGCAAGCTTCTTCATGTTTGAATTCCTTTGAATGCAGTCATATAAATGTTTCGACATGTTGTATGTATTAGGTTCTAGAGTATAGCCCGTAATTCTTTGTAAGGATTTAATCCCTGCAGCCTCCATGTCTGAAACACGCTGAGCATTACCTGCATATTCCTTTTTCCTTGTTCGCTTCTTAGGCACCCGATGATTTTTTT
>JBDRIZ010000084.1:0-4452 GCA_043815525.1 Candidatus Woesearchaeota archaeon | reverse complement strand
GGATAATTCTGAAATTAAAGAAAGAGAAATCAGGTCATTGCTCAAGGCAGGTAAAGAACTTAAATGTAATGAGTTGATCATGATCACAGAAAATCATGAGGCAGTAGAGAATGCACAGTGGCGGGGAATTAAAGGACAGATCAAATATATTCCGTTATGGAAATGGTTATTAACGGCGGATTAGAAGAAATTGGAGGTCAACAGAAATAGCAGGGTTCTACGCCTTGACGGTCCGTCGCACAGCCTCGGCGTATTACTTTTAGTTAAAGTCCTAATCTTTTTTGCCTACAAAGGATTAAATAGTTTAAGCAATTAGATTTTGGTTGCATGAAAGTGGAGGATTTGAAGAAGCTTGTGCAAGGTATCGTTACTGAGGCGCACAGGCTGAGTGCTACCCATACATCCGAAAAACAAGCTCCGGTAAATTATGCATGCGTCTTTACCCATAGTGATAGTGAATATGAAGAGATGGTCAAGTTGGCAGGCCAACTGGGTCGGGTGGTTCAAGAAACAAGGATGGGCCCTGTCTTTCACATCTCTCCAATATTGACTGTGGCAGGTGAACTGCGACTTTTGAAAATACGACGACCTGATGTGAAACGCCCGGAAAGGGGTGATGCTGATTTTACAGTGGCTAACTATAAAACATTTAAGGAGACGTATCTTAGCAGGCCAGGCTTTGGTATAATAAAGCGCGTAGATATGGAAATGATTGAGTTGATTGACCCCTCATACAATGTCATAGCTTACTATTCACATCCTACTCTTGCCACTGTCCTGAACCAAAAGAAGTAGGCAAGTTATACCTAAGAATAAAAAGGCTGTTGCCCGGCTTATTTCTTATAACTTCCTTGCGTGCTTCAAGGATTCTTTGAAATCGTCAATTGTCAGGTTGCTCTCTACTCATTTTTCTCGCATCAGGTCAAAAAATTCGCCTATATGCATGTCAGCGAATCTCGCTGCCTGCTCAAGGGAAAATTTGCCTTTCATATACAGTTCCAAAGCTTTCTCTTTCCTGTCTTCATGTATTCCTTTCTTCAGGAGGTCTCTGAAGGCAGTGCTTTTGTCCAGATTGAATAGCTTGCTTATTTTATCTATGTATTCGAGAGTGTCGCTTCCCAGCCTCGCAGTTACAGATACAAGTTTTGTCATTTTATTTCACTTTTTGCCAGTTTGTATGCATCGTGGATTGACTCACTTTTGTACCTGCCAAATACAGACAGGTTATCAATCATCTCCCTTGCCTGTGTTTTGTTTGCCAGCTTTCTATTGTGGGCAAATATTACAAAGGTTAAGGCAGTCATAAATGGAATACTATAAATTTTGCACATATTTATTGCCTTATGATCATCAACCGCCAATACATCTGCCCTTTCTTCCAGGCCTTCAGCCCACTTTTGCTTTGAAATATGTGTCATTCTGCTTTGGCTGGATCTAGTGAAAGCCATAAGTAAGTTATAAGCAATGGCTTTCACTGATCAGGAGAAGGCATACAAATCCTATAACTTTTTTATGCCTTCAATTAATCCTGGGATATATTTATAATTCTGCATGAAATCCTTTTCTGGATGAAGGGGGGCAGTGATGATTTTGATGCAAGACTGACTGACTTAATGGATCGTGCTGAACGCGGAAATCATGATTTTTCCCACTTATCCCAAAATGAGGTGCTTACCCAGATTTTTGGATTTCGCGAATTCAAGCCGAACCAGTTGGAGATTATTGAGAGGATAATACGCGAGCGCGGGAACTCCCTGGCCATAATGCCTACTGGCTGGGGAAAGTCTCTTTGCTTCCAGATTCCCGGCCTGATATTGCCGGGTTTGACTGTGGTGATAAGCCCATTAATCGCACTGATGAAGGACCAGATAGACAGCCTGGCAAAAAAGAATGTCTGTTCCAGCCTGTTCATTAATTCTACAATCCCTGCCAGCGCAAGGGAGAGGATATTTAACCTGATAAGGAATGGGAAGGTAAAGATCCTGTATATCGCTCCAGAGTCGCTCAGGTTGGAAAAGATTAGGCGTATTCTTATTGGGTCACATATTAGCTTGTTTGTTGTTGATGAGGCGCATTGCATCTCCACATGGGGCCATGATTTCAGGCCGGATTACCTGAGGCTTTCTGGTATGATAAGTTGCCTCAATAATCCTCCTGTGCTTGCTCTTACTGCTACTGCCACAAAGAGTGTTGAAGAAGATATCCAAAAGCAGTTGGGCATGGAATTTAAGGTGTTCAAGTCATCTTTTGACAGGCCCCTATTGTACTTAAGTGTGGCTGAACTGGAGCAGAATGTAAATAAGGAAATTTATTTGCGTGATTTGCTGAGGCGTTTGGATGGGCCTACGATAGTGTATGTTACTCTGCAGAGGACTGCTGAAGGCCTGCACGGCTATCTTGCCGGGTGTGGTTTTCAGGGCGTGTGTTATCATGGTGGCCTAAGTGCCAGGGAAAGGGAAGAGCGGCAGAATCAGTTCATTTCAGGCAAATGTAACATAATTATTTCAACAATTGCCTTCGGCATGGGTATTGACAAGCGTGATATCAGAAATATTATACACTTCAATCTCTCCCAATCAGTTGAGAATTATTATCAGGAGATTGGCCGCGCTGGAAGGGACGGGAATGTTGCCAACTGCATTACCTTGTACTCGAAACATGACATTGCGAAGATAAAGAGCTTAAAGGAAGGTGACTGGCCTGATCAGTGTAAGGTGCAGCATGTGATCACCTACTTAAAAAACCGGAACACAGACTATATCCTCACAAGCCCGAGGATTATTCAGTACGAGTGCGACATCAAGGAGGTGCCAGTCAAGCTGATTTTGCACGGGCTCGAGGAATTTGGCGCAATCAAGGTCTATTCAAGGATTCCTGCCCAGTTGCAGGTCGTAAAGCCTGTCCCAAGTAGTTTTGCAGGGATTATCCAGAATAGTGGGAAATACTCTGAAGACCTGAAAAGGATATTCTCATGCGATTTCTTCAGTAATACCAGGAAAACCTGGCTAAGCTTCGAGGAGCTTATGGGTGAAACCGGGCTGCACTACTTCAGGATAAAGGAGATTCTTGCCTTCCTGGAGGCTGATGGCCATATTAAGGTGACAAAGGAAACTGAAAAGGACTTAATTGTTAAAAACAGGAAGCTTGACAGTTTTGACCCTGTCCCGCTTGCCGAGCTGTTTAAGCTGATACTTGCCAATAATCTCGTGAAAGTCGATCAGCTTGCTGGTTGCCTGACAGGCCATGGTTGCATAAGGAAGAATATCCTCGCCCATTTTGGGGAAGAGTACAGGCAGGATAACTGTCAGATGTGTTCAAATTGTTCCAGGGACGCCTTAGGTATTATCCAGCATGTTGATGATAGCTATGTCTCTGACGAGGAGCTGGACAGGGCTTGCGATATCTACCTTGATGTTGGAAGAGACGACACAAGGACAACAATATTGAAGTGCATATTTCTGGACAGGTCTGTTCCTGGAAAGGACTTTCCGATGATTCTTGCAGGCAGGCTGAAGAAGGTTCATGCAAGCTGGAAATCCAGGCTGATTAGCCACAGTGTGCTTGGTGCTTGCGCTGCCACCCAGATAGAATTGTGCATTCAATCTCTGCTTGCTGACGGATACATTAAGCTGTGTTCTGACGGGAATTTGAGGATAGCAAAAAAAGGTTTAGCAGTTTTGTCGCGGCAGTCTTGCTCGTAGGAGTTTGAAAGATCAATTTTTTAGGTTGGACTGTGTGTTCCTCTGGTTGCCTCTTGCCGCAAGAATTTAAGTATGCTTCTGCCACCATATGATTCCAGAGCTGCAGGCTTAGAAAATAATCTTGTGGATTATGTGCTGCCTGTATGTCTTGCCTGCTCGGCGTATTCATTCCCAGCAGGTTGTAGCCGGAGGCTTGCTTGACACATCCACAACGCATGCACCCACGTCAGGTATCTTCATGAATTCCTTTGTGCAGTGATAGAAGAATTTTTCCGGAATCTCTGGTGGAAGTGCTGCTGTTCCTGTCAGCCAGTCTGATGTCATAAGCCCTCTGTTCACTCGCTCGTCAGTCCTTCCTATACTCTTTTTTTATTGCTTTGTCGAGTTCCTCCTTCTTGCCAGGCATCTTTTTTATCCCTTTCACTATCAGCCTGCTGCCTGTATCTATCTTGTCCGGAATCTTTTTGATTCCCTTGACAATTGCCTTGCTGCCAGCATCCACTCTCTCTGGAATCTTTTTTATACCTCTCACTATCACTTTCTTGTTGAAGTCTGAGATTCCGTTCGTTATTGTGACAAGGTTTGTCCGGAAGTTGGAGAACTCGTGCAACAGCCCTTCTGTTGGCGCAACAGTTGCGACCCGAAAGAACAGCTTCCAGTAGGGTATGTGCTGCACTGGCCTGACCTCTCTTATCCGAGGTATGAATATTAGCGTGGCAAATAGCCTCATTATTCCGCTTGCAAGCATGAC
>JBDRIZ010000083.1:0-2166 GCA_043815525.1 Candidatus Woesearchaeota archaeon | reverse complement strand
CAGGATAAGTCCCAGGCTCCATGAACACCTTGTGGATTTTCACTGCCATTCCCCTGTCTCCCATCATCTCGCTTGAGTTCATCCTCGCCTTGCCAAGCGCAACAAGCTCGCCTTTCAGGCTCAGCACTGCAACAATGTCTTCTTTTTGTATTCCGTCTGTTAGCTTGCTTATTCCAGGTGCTGCCAGGTCAGTCCCGTGGCACAATGGCTCGACTGTCGAGTCAAACACCCAAATCCTTGGCATGTGCTGCACAGTGTGCTCCACTGGCTTCACGATATTCCTCAGGTATTTGTCGTTCTTTTCTTCCTTGTAGTAATGGTATGCGTCAGCAAGGTCCAGCAGGCTGACCATTGTCGTTTCGTCGAATGGCCCTGCCCTTGTCCTGACAAGTTCTGCCATGTGCGCTCCCACCCCTAGCTTTTGGCCTATGTCATGGCAGAGCTTTCTCACGTATGTTCCTGCCTGGCAGCTGACTCTAAACATCACGTCCTGGCCTTTTGTTTCCAGCACGTCTAATGAGTAGATTTTTCTTTTTCTCTCCTGCCTTTTTACTGCGCTTTTTATAGGTGGTAATTGAGTTATCTCTCCTATGAATTGCTGCAGCGTCTTTCTCAATTGTTTTTCATCAACCCCGTTATGCAGGTGCATTAGCGCCACGTACTCTTTTCCTGCAGGCAGCAGCACCTGCACTATCCTTGTCGCTCTTCCAAGAGCTATCGGAAGGCATCCTGTGACATTTGGGTCAAGCGTTCCTGAGTGTCCGCTTTTGTTTATTCCAAGAATTTTTTGCACATGCGCGCTTACCTCGTGGCTTGATGGGCCTCTTGGCTTGTTTATGTTGACTATGCCATAATCAAGAAGTTTTTCCACGCTTCGCTTTTCTGGATAGCTTCCAAATCTGTCATCTGTCTCAGATTCTTTTCTTACAAGAATTTTATGCACCAGCATTTTTCGCTGATGGTTTGGCAGTTCTTCGCCCGGGTTTTGCCCCTGTTGGTTTTGTTGCTGCATCTTTGGAAGGCCCTGCTGTTTTTGGTTCAGCAGTTTTTACTTCAATTTCGCCAGGCGGTGCTGCTTCAGTAGGTCCGCTTTCAGTCTTAGCAGGTGTGATGGCCTCTTGTTTTGGCTCTGCAATTTTTTTCTCTGGTTGTTTCTCTTTTGGCTTTTCTATTGGGAATCCGACAAGCTCTGCCTTGACTGTACCGTCATCATACTTTATTGCTGCGACCTTTATGTGGTGTGGAGGGTTCTTTATGCCGCAGCTCCATATCTTCTTGTTTAGCTCATCGCCAAGTTTTATGTTTTTGCTCTTCATGTGCCTTATCAGGAATTCCCTGGCTGCGTTTATTGCTTTCTTTGCCCGCCTGTATTTTGGGGCTTTCAAGTACTCTTTTCTCAAGGGAATGTTGTAAGTTCGTTCAAGTACCTGTTTTGCCTGCTCTTTCTTTGCCATTATGCCTTGGTTTTTGTTCTTCTCCAGCTTCTTTTTCTTGCAGTGTGCCTTGCAGGGTGCATCCTCCTGCCCTTTCCGTAGATTTTTGGTATCGTCCAGAATGGAGCCCACTTTGTCTGGCTGTGCCTCTTGATTAGGCGTTTCTTCCTGCTTGGATGCTTGTATCGTGCCATTTTATTTTCTTACTATCTTAAAATCTTTTTTCTTTGTCATCTGCAAGAGGACCTGCCTCATGGTCGCGTCATCGACTTGCTTTATCCTTCCCTGCTGGAGCAGCTGTCCCAAGATAACCATCAGGTGTGTTGCCCTTTCGTTGTCTGCAGCCCTTATGTTTCCGTATCTCTGCAGCGCCTCTTTTGTCATCAGGCTTTTTACTGCAGTCTCAAGCTGCGTCAGCTCTTGCTGCAATCTTTCTTCTTCTGTTTTCTCCTGTTGGTATCTCTGCAGCTCCTCAAGCTTTCGCTTCCTTATTTCTTCGAGATTGTCCATTTATGAGCCTTTGCGCTGCCTTGTCAACAAGGGATTTTCCTTTTGGTGTTACAAGTCGTCCCTTGTGGACTCCTATTTGCACCTGCTTTACGAGCTGTGCCTTTTCCAGTCCCTGCAGTATTTTCCTGATTATGTTTCCTCCTGCCTTATAGAAGTGTTCTGGCTTTACTCCCTTGTTCTTTTTTCCGCCATAAAGTGTTGTAAGTTTTGATACCCCTATTGG
>JBDRIZ010000082.1:0-3821 GCA_043815525.1 Candidatus Woesearchaeota archaeon | reverse complement strand
GTGGAGTATCGGAGAGACAATACGGCACATACAAGGCAGAACATTTGACGATTTAATCATAACAATCGTCGAAGAACCAGACTTACAAAAACGGAGGATGCTGGCACAACCATATATAAGCAAAAACGCAAGAGTTTAGTTCTCAAAAGGTTTAAATAGGAGTTTGCATACTATAATGCTAAGCATGGCAGATTCTGAGGAAGAGGACTACTGTCCTTGTGGTTCAGGAATACCTTACAAGCGTTGCTGCGGTGCTGAATAGCAGGGTGGTCCTTGCAGAGCAGTCTGACTTAGAGATAGCAGGATTTTTTCGGGCGTAGGACAGAATTGTGTTAGCTTAGCGAGTAAGGATTGATTTTTTTCGAAAGATTTATATACTATTCAGTAGTAACAGTATCAGTTTAAGAAGATTTCATCAAAAAAAAGAGATTTCTGTGATACTCATAGGTTAAAAAATGATAGAAGCATCAAAATTCAAATGCCCTGAATGCGGGAACGGAAACCCCCTGTGGAACAAGAACCGAGGGGAAATCACCTGCAGAAGCTGCGGTTTGGTGATCGACGAAAAAATCGTTGACCTCGGACCTGAATGGAGGGATTTCGACGACGACGGCGACGCGCAGAAGAGCAGGGTAGGGGCACCCATAAGCTACTCGCAACCAGGAATCGCAACAGAGGTCGGAACTGCAAGCGACATATACTCGCTAAGATCAAGCAACAGGAGCAAATTCTTCAGGCTAAAGAAATGGCAGAGGAGATCAGCAACATCAATGGAGAGAAACCTTGGGCTTGCGCTTTCAGAGATAAAAAGGCTCAGCTCAGTGCTTGCGCTTCCAAGAATAGTGGTGGAAGAGTCATCAAGGATATATACCCTCGCTGTTCAAAGAGGCTTGATAAGGGGCAGGGGAATAGACAAGGTAGTGTCTGCCTCAGTATACGCTGCATGCAAGGTGTATGAGGCGCCAAAGACACTTCACGACGTAAGCTTCGCTTCAGGAATCGACAGGAAGGAAATAATGAAGGCGTACAAGTATGTAATTGCACGAATCGGAGTCAAGGCAACTCCGCAGGACCCTACAACATACATACCAAAGCTTGCATCAACACTCAACCTGTCACCAACAACACAGAGAAAGGCAGTTGAGATAATCATGAAGGCAAAAGACAAAGGAATGCTTTCAGGAAAAGCTCCGATGAGCATGGCAATAGCTGCGCTTTACATATCAAGCAGGCAGAACAACGAAAAAAGGACCCAGCTTGACATGTCAGAGGCAGCGAAGATCACAGAGGTAACTCTGAGGAACAGGACACAGGAGCTGATAGACAAACTGAAACTGAAAGGCATGAAATAGGGCCATCACTAAATTTATATACTATATTCTTTTTTTTCATCGTCGATGGCCAATTCTGATTTGCGTGTCGACGAAAAACTCTGCGAGGCCTGCGGGATGTGCGTCGAAGCCTGCCCAAACAGCAATTTCGAGATGGTCGAGGGAAATGGCAGGATTGTGTCTTCCTGGGAAAAAACAAGGTGCGACCAGTGCGGCTCGTGCATAGAGAAGTGCGAGTGCGGTGCCATATCAGTAAATGGAAGCGTTAGGGTTATGGTCGTCGACAAGGCTGCCTGCAACGGTTGCGAGAGATGCGTGCTTGTGTGCCCGGAAAAACTATACGAGATATTCTATGAAGAAGGAGCATACTTCGCAAAAAGGAAGCATGGCAGGTGCAGGCTGGATGGACTGTGTGCATTCGTGTGCAGGACAGAGGCGATAAGATGACCTGGGTGATAGGTTACGGAAGCCTGATGATACCAGAATCACTCGAAAAGACACTACCACTTAGACCTTTTGTTGCTGCGTGGGTGAAAGGTTACAAGAGGGTGTTCAACCTAAAGAACTCGACTCCAAGGCTCTACAGGATAAAAGAGCCGACAAACAAGGTCGCGATCCTGAATGTTGAGCCAAGCGATTGCCACGGATTCAACGCGCTTATTTTCGAGGTAAGCGACGACGAGCTGCAGAAACTTAAGATTCGCGAGAAACAGTACTATACAAAGGAAATCAAGGTGTACGATCTCAAGAAGAAGCCGATTTCAAACGCAATCCTTTTCATCGGCAACAAGCTGAGCCATGGCGAGAGAATAGTCAACAACGAATACGAGCCTGTGGAAAGCTACCTTGAAAGATGCAGGGAGGCTGCTTACAAGCAGGGAAAAGAGTTCGGACAACTCTTTGACAGGACGACCTTCCTTGGCAACGGAAAAAGCCTTGCTGAAGTGATGGGCAACGATAAATTTAAAAAGTCAAGGCAACAACCGTTTTAAAAATAATTGTGGGGTGTTACTAGATGGCAAAGGATAGCAGTGAATCAGCTAAGAAATATTTGAAGATAGTCTTCGGGTTGCTACTAATTCTCGGTGGGCTTGGAAGCTACCTGTGGTGGTGGCCAGACCTTTGGATTCTTTTCAAGGGATCAATTGGACTGATAGTCGGTATGATCGGCCTTGTATTCATACTGATAGGCGCTTCTGACTAAGAATTTTTTATTTTTATTCTAGGATTTTGCCAAAATATGTCGTGTCTTGTTTATGACTAATCCTTTATGACCCCATAACCTATCAGTCGCCAGCGGTTGTCAACTCTTCGGGAAATCGTGACTCTTGCTCCAGTCTCTGCGCACACAGGGATTTTCAGGTTGCAGTCAAACTGGTCTTTTCTGAGCTGCGTGACCACGCCGACAGTCGCTGCAGAATTGACGTTCAGCATAAGAGGCTCGTTTGGCTTTATTGGCTCGACGAGAAGGTTGTCTTTTGCTCCGACAACGCGCTTCAACAGGTTTATTTCAAGGGTAAGGCTGTTTCTTGTTGGAGGCAACAGCCCAGGATGCCCCACAACGCTTCCAGTCAGGGAATCGCTTTTCACAATAGAAGGGTCAAGCAGGGTCAAGACACCAACAGAGCCGCCAGGCAGTATCTGGTCAACCTTGGCGCTACCTGTCATGAGACCATTCACCTTGGTCTTGATAGGAACATGCACCTTCTGGTTCCTTTGCTCAACCAAGTGTCCAGGCCGTATCTCGATTTCATCTCCCACTTTAAGTATGCCCTGCTTGAGGCTCCCGCCAAGAACACCGCCAAGAATCTTGGGGATATCTGTTCCAGGCCGGTTCACGTCAAAGCTGCGTGCAACAAAAAGCAAAGGACTTTTTGAGGAATCCCTCTGCGGAGTCGGGATTGTCTCCTGAGTTGCCTGTATCAAGCTGGAAATATTAACCCCATACCTTGCTGCCATGGGAATAATCGGAGCCTTCTCGTACCTTGTGCCTTTCAAAAACTCCCTTATCTGGTTGTGGTTGCGAAGCGCCTCAGCATCGTCGACCAGGTCAATTTTGTTTTGCACGACAACGATATTCTCTATTCCGATAATCTTCAAGGCCATGAGGTGCTCCCTTGTCTGCGGCAGAGGGCAGTCCTCGTTTGCAGCCACAAGAAGATAAGCCCCATCCATGATGGTGGCTCCTGCAAGCATTGTTGCCATCAGGGACTCGTGGCCAGGAGCATCAACAAAACTGACCTTTCTTAGGACAACAGTGTCGCTGCCGCACTTCTCGCACTTGTCCTGGACAGTATATTCCTCGCACTTTTCGCACTTGCGAAAAACTGCATCAGCATAGCCAAGCCTGATGGTGATGCCCCTCTTTATCTCCTCAGAGTGGGTGTCTGTCCACTTGCCTGAAAGCTTTTCAGTGAGAGTTGTCTTGCCGTGGTCAACATGGCCGACAAGGCCGATATTGACCTCTGGCTGCACGCCTTGCTGGGCCTG
>JBDRIZ010000081.1:0-2324 GCA_043815525.1 Candidatus Woesearchaeota archaeon | reverse complement strand
GCAGAAGAAGACAAGCTAATCAATTCATTAACCCCAATTCCTGTCTCTAACAAAGGAATAGTAGCCCCGGGCGGAATGGGGTTTTTATGCCAAAAAAAGATAGGTTTATATATTAATGTTCCTTTTATGCAACATATGTTGCAAATACGAAACGATTTTGAGATTGTTGAAATTCTGAGAAAAGAGTCTTCTCATATCAGGGATATTGCCGGGAAGCTTAAGATGGTGCCGTCTACTGTCATGCGGACCCTTAAATTCTTACAAAAAGAAAAAGTAGTTGACCTGAAAAAAGAGGGAAAAAACAGCAAGTACTTTCTAAAGGATACTTTGGAGGCTACAGCCTATCTCTATTTGTCAGAGAACTATAAACTGCTTAAAGTATTAGAAGATCCTGTGCTGAGGAGGGTAATCAAAGAACTGAAAGCCGCAACTTCGGGGGAACTAATCATCTTGTTTGGCAGCTATGCCAAGAAAAATGCTGCTAGCACTAGCGACATAGACATCTATGTCGAAACTTCGGACAAATCACTGAAACAGAGGCTTGAAAAAATTTCCGGAAAGCTTAGCATAAAAATTGGCAACTTTAATAAGGAAGTTTCTCTCGCAAAGGAAATCATCAGGAACCACATAATAATTCAGAATGTTGAGAGATTCTATCAATTACTCAAATGAGACAGATAAGATTCATAGCAAAACTGATAAGTGAAGAAAAAATAAAGCTTATTGAGCCCAGTATGGATGTGGCTGATTCATATTCGGAGAAATCCAAAAACTCACTTCGGGCAGCAAGTATTTTGCTTGAGCAGAATCTGCTGGAAGAAGCTATGTCTATGGCATACTATGCCATGTACCACAAAGCAACCTCACTGTTTTATCTAATTGGGATAAAATGCGAAAATCATGCTGCCACAATATTATTACTGAAGCAGCTCTTTGAAATTGACAACTCAGATATTTCTTTTGCAAAGAATGAGCGTGTCGACAAGCAGTACTACACTGATTTTGTTATCGAAAACAATGATGTAAAGGATCTCATCGCCAAGTCTGAATCCTTCATAGCAACAATGGATTCATTCATTGATAAGATCAGTGTGGAGGAAAAGAAGAAATTTCTGGCCCAGTTTAGAAAGATATACTTTGAGGGGGACAGAGGGTCTGCAGAAAAATCTAGCCCTGAACCACGTCAAAAAGGGTAATAGCCCCGGGCGGACTTCCGACAACGCATTCGCAAGGAATGAGTCCGTGACACATTTGCGAGCCGAAGCGAGCACGTGAGGCCTTGTGCCTCACAAGGTGTAACGAAAATCCAAAGATTTTCGTGCACACAAAAATCCGTCGGGATTTTTGTTGTGTCAACGGACTTCGCCGTTGTTTCGAACCGCCGTCCAGGCCTTTCGTCTTGCTCGAGAGCATCCAAAGGGCCCGATGATTGACCGCTACACTACGGGGCTATCAGAATCAGATGGTTTGAAGAGGATATTTAAATTTAATGGCATTAACAGCACAGTAGTTGATTTATCAAGGAGGAGAGTAATTTGCAATGTCTTCTTGGCACAACCCGCAGTATTGGGAGGTTCTGGATTGTTCAATTGCCGTAGCAAGCCGTTTAGCTTCGGCAACACTCATGAATTGGTTCATTGTGCACAATTTGTTTGTGCAGTGCCTACCAAGCTGCTCGTATGTGTTCCTTCTGCCTTCACTTGGTGCTCCAAACATGTGACCTGCCTCATGGTGAAATACTAATCTTACCATGCTGGGATTATCAAGCCTGGTAGTGGAGATTATGGAATATCCAAGCCCTCTATTCGTAGGGACAAGACCACCGAAGCACCAGTTATTTGCTCCTCCACCATACAAGTCCGCATCAGTGACCACTAACTTTCCCGCCTTGACCCTATTGAAACCCATTTCATTTAGCTTCTGGGTAAGTGAAATTATGTTTACCTGCTTCTTATCTTGTTCATAAGTGCTCTGCAAGGCATATTTGACCATGAGAGGGCTGTTCTCAATTTCGCCAACTTTTAATGGACGAAAGATGCTTATCCCGTCAAGGACAGACCTTATGAAAGCAGTATCGACTTTTAGGCTCCCATTCACAATGTAGACTAAATCACTCATACGCAGGGAGTCCCACCAAGAATATTAATAGATTTGCACAAGTTTACTGCCAAAGCTTGAGCGCTTCCTCTTCCATGAAGTGAAGCTTTCCTGGAATAATCAGGCACTGCGGCTTTTTTGCAAACTTCTGCTTGAAGGCGCCTGCAGCCTGCATCAGCTTGATCTCAGGAGAGTCTGAGCCAAGGCCAGCAACGCCAATGCATTTC
>JBDRIZ010000080.1:0-6390 GCA_043815525.1 Candidatus Woesearchaeota archaeon | reverse complement strand
TGAGCGCTTCGACCTGTCTTTTTGTGTCCTCGTAGTGCCTTCCGTGGAATAGCGATGAGCCCCTGTACTGCAGTGCCTGTGTTGTCATCTGTATCCGAAATGCCATCTCTTCAGGAGCAATCTGCTTTTCTGGGTGTTGCTTATTGTACCTATCTGTCCTTTCCTCTATCTCTTTCCATCCAAGCTTATTTGTCTTGAAGTGGCTTGTCTCAGGGTCCCATTCAGGTATTCTCTGAAAAAGGTCCTCAGGGTTTTTCTGGTCAAGGTAATTGCCTTCTTCGTCCACCCAGTCTCCCTTCTGTATGAAGACCTTGTTTCCTCTCCTGTCTGTTCCCCAATAGTCGTTTTGCGCGTCCTTGTATACTGGTTCTCTTATCACCTGGCTTTTTCTTACTTCGCTTATCAGCCTTCCTGTCCTGTCATCCACCATGTGGAAAATTGCCCTTCCAGGCTCCTCTTTGAAGCCTAAAAACTTGTAGTTGCCGCTTTCGTCCTTTGCCCATTTGGCTTCTGATATCGGCCTTTGGTACTCTGCTGTGTGCAGTATCACTGCTCCCCCGCCTGCGACATCTGCAGCAAAGTCAATAGCCTTTTTGACCTCTTCTATTGCCTGCTTGCGCTGCTCGTCCAAGAACCCCTGCTGCGGGTTGAATCCTGACATGTTTCCGATTTGCACAGGTGTGTGCACGCTTGTGAACTGGACTTCTGCTGCCTTTGCCATCTCGCGTAGCGCCTCCCTCGCCTGCTTGCCGTAGCTTCCAGCCCCAACAGGCTCGCCGCCACCACCCATTCCTGTCTGCAGCTCGATTTTCGCTGTTCCTGACCTTATCGACGCTGTTGCGCTCTGCAGGAAGTGCCCGTGCCTTGCTCCTTCAGGAACTGACGCAGCTATCTCGCTTGCAGCCATTATCGGCCGCTCAATAGGCTCTTCTATGTCAAGGACTTCGTTTGCTGCATAAGGCCTTTTTGCCTCAGGATAGTATGGTGCTGTGTTCCATATCATCTTTTGTACCAGTCAAGTACTGCGTCTGTCAGCTGTTTTGACACGTTGAATGATTCTGCCAAAGCCTCAGGTTTTCTATAGCTTCCTTCGTCCTCAAACTTCTTTCTCTGCTGCATTTCCTGCGTCAGGTGGTATGCCTCCTGCGCTGTCTCTGAAGTAACATATCCCAAAGACTTTTTTTCTGTTGCTGCTTGCTTGTAAGTATCCTCGACCCTGTGCAGGAAGTCTTCTGTGGGCTTTTTTGCCTGCTCGAGTACGTATCTTTCCTGGTCTTCTGCCTGCTGCCTCTTCGCCTCTTCTGTGACCCCTTCGAGCATTTCCTCTTTTTCGAATCTCTTTGCTGCAAATACCTGCTTTTCCTCTCTTGTAAAAAGGGCATCTATGCTGACTGCCTTTATCTGGGGTATTGGGACTGATTTCCTTATCTCTTCATGCTCTTCGATTTCTTTTTCTGTCTCGCTGATGAGCTTTTGCGCCTCCTCTATCTCTTTCCTCTTCTCTTTCTCGAGTTCTTTTAGTAGCCTGATTCGCTCTTCGCTTGACATCTTCTTGAGTTCCTCTAGTTTTACCATGCCAGCATCCTGTGCGCTTTCTTGTAGTTCTTGTATATTATCCACATTTTTATTCTTGCTGCACCCATCGCGCTTTTTTTCTCCTTGCTTTTTTGCATTTCCGGAAGGTCTGCGTCCTTGCTATCCTTCCTTCTTGGCTTGAAAGCCTTGATTATGTCTCCGAAACCCTTGCCTATGCCTGCGAATGGCTCGAGCAACTCCATCTTTGGCCTGGCAACTTCTTCTTTTTTCATTGGCTCTCCTGCCTGCTCCAGGTATTTTTCCAGCTCTTCACCTAATGCTTCCATTGCTGCCTTGACTGACGCGTCTATCACTCCGAGGAGCTCGAGGTCGTCAAGCTCCCGCATCTTCTTGTAGTTTGCGATGTCGATGTCAGTCCATGCGTACGGTCTCATTGTTATCTTGAGTTCCCCAAGGTGCAACGGCCCTCTCTGGTATCCTTCCTGGACATAGCTCATCTGGGGCATTGTCCTGTACTCGAATGTCGCGAGCAGAACAGACTTGTATTTTTTGTTGCCTTCTGGCATGAATTTTCCCAAGAACTCCACTTCGACCATGCTTCCCTCGAATGCTGCTATCAGGTCTGGGGTCTCTGCTTTTGAGTGGTCCATCTGCAGCCTTTGTATGTTCCGAAGGTAGGGCTTGACCCAGCTCATGTACATCTTGATTACGTCGAAGTGTTGCCTGAGGTACTTGAGCGTGAAGTTTTTCCTGCTTTTCAGCTCCTTGTATGTCTCCTCTTTCCATCTCATAAATGAGAAGAGCTTTCTTTTGAGTACGTTTTTCACTGACTTATTGAATTCGAGGTTGTCCACAAGATTTCCCACCTCGTCTGAGTTTCTTGGGTTTGTGCCAAAGAACAGGTCTGGAAGAGTTGTGAACTGGAGCTCTCTTGCCATTCCGTACACGCTTGCAGGGCTTTTTGCTCCTCCCTCTGCCATGTCTATGAAAATCCCTTTGAGCGTTATTTCTGCGGACTCCGCTATTTTTGGCTCAGGGCTTGAGCTTTTCTCGTAATAGCTTATCCTCTCGTCGAGAATTCGCAGCTCCCTCACGAGTTGGAACAGCTCCTTTACCATCTTTCCGATTGTTCCAAGGAACTGCGACACCTTGTCCTGTTGCAGGCCAAGTCTTTGCTGGGCTACACCGAAGAATGCGGAATGCTCTGCTGCCGCGAATATGTCTGTTATTTTTTCAACGTCAACAAATGCGTGCTCGTATCTTGCGTGGTTGAGTATCCAGAAGTATGATTCCTCTATTGATGCGCTGAATGAGTCGTTTACCAGTCTGTAATGCCATTCTGCATTTGGGTAGTCCACCAGCGCCATTTGGTCGATTCCTGCCTCTAGTTCATCCCTGCCGTACTTCTTGAAAAAGGCTTCTTTTGTTTTTATTGTGGGCTCGACCTTTTCAGCCAAAAAATCACCTCTCTTTGTCATTATGTTCTGGTCTTTTTATCTGTTTTTCCTTTTTTGCTATCACCAGAATGTTTCCAACATCTGCCGTCATCAATGACCCTGTGCTTTGGACAATCCTGTCCTTCATTGCCTGTCTTGTTTCACGCCCAAGGCTGGACTTAAGCAGCTTGATTTTAACTGTCTTTCTCTTCTGCAGCTGTCTTGTTATCTCCTTTAGCGCTTCTTCTGTTATGCCTTTTTTCCCGATCTGGACTGTCACTCCCAGTTTCTGGCTAATGGTCATTCTTGTAGCTGTTTACCGGGTGCTCATGCCCCATCTCCTTTCTTGAGTTTAACTCCTCGATATGCCTGAGTTTTGTCTTGATTAGCTTGTTTATGTCAGATCCGACCTTCTCAAGCATGACTGCGACGTGATCTCCGCCTAGGAAGTGCGGCAGTATCACGTAGTCAGCCCCATTGTCATAAAGCTTAAGCGCTTCCTCCACCTTGTTTGCTGTCACGAAGATGACTGTCTTTGGATTTTCGCGTTTTATTGTCTTTATCAGGCAGAGGTTTTCTTTTGCGAATGGGATTGTTGATACTATTATCCTTGCTCCCTGGCTGCTGATCCTTTCCAGGATCTCAGTGTCTGTTATGTCTCCGTACAGGCAGTCTGTCTTTTCCCGGGAAAGCTTCTTGATGATGTCTGGGTTGTAGTCGACAACTAGGAAGCGCTCTCTCATCTTCAGAAGTGTTTTTGCTATCGAGAATCCTATCCTGTCGTATCCTATAAGGATGACGTCATATTTTTGTTGAGTGGTAAGCCCCAGGTCCTTGTCCTCGCCTATCCTTTCTATGAATCGCAATCGTTCGGCCAGGGCATTGTATATCGTGTTCTGGTATTTGGATAGGTAGGGTGTTAGGCTCATTGTCGCTACTGCAAGAAGGAGACCGAATGTGAAGATCTCTTGGGATATGTGGTTTAGTGCAAGCCCCTGTGCCATTATTATCAGGGAGAACTCTGATATCTGGGTCAGGGTTATTGCTGTAAGAAAGCTTGTTCTTTTGGTGTAGCCAAATAATGAGGCAACTATCATGATGATGAATGGTTTTGCTGCTATCACAAATATCATGAATATGAGCAGCGGCAGCACAAGGCTTCCAAGGTTTGCGAACATAATCTGCATTCCGAGGCTGACAAAAAACAGGGTGATAAAGAAGTCCCTTAAGGGTTTTACCCTGCTTGCTATCTCTATGTTGTATGGAAGGTTACCAAGGGTTACTCCTGCGATAAATCCTCCTATTGCAATCGAGAATCCTATATAGTTTGCGACAATTGAGAAGAGAAAGCATACTGATAGGGACATGAGAAACAATAACTCCTGTGAATGCGCTGCAAATCGAAAGACTGGGGGGAACACAAATCTTCCTATAAGTACAGCACTTGCCATCACTGCTATGGCCTTGAATAGGGAGATGAAGACGAGGTATGGCGAGAAGTGGCTTATTGTTGCAAGTGTGCTGATGGCAATTATCGCAAAGATGTCTTCCATTAGGAGTATTCCTATTATGATCCTTCCATGCAGGGTGTCAAGTGCCTTCTTGTCAGAGAGCAGCTTCACTACAACCATTGTTGAGCTAAAGGCGAGTATTGCTCCGATGTAAATGGTCTCGAGCTGCGTGAACCTGTTTAGTATCACTGCTGCGAGAAATCCAAGCGAGAAAAGGATGAACACCTGCACTGTTCCTCCGATGCTTGCCACCATCCCAATGTCCTTTAGTCTCTTGAAGTCGAGCTCAAGCCCAACCACGAAAAGGAGGAATGCTATCCCTATCTCTGACAGGGTGAGTATGAGTTGAGGGTCCTTTACAAGTCCAAGCCCTATTGGTCCAAGGCAGAGTCCTGTTATTATGTACGCTGGAATGAGCGGCTGTTTTAGTAGCCTGGACAGGTAGGCAAGCGATGTCGCAAGTATAATCACCACTCCTATTTCGAGGAATAGCTGGTCCATTCAGTGCACCTTCAGCCTTTGCAGCATGTCGCTTGCTGTCATGCTGTAGCCTTTCTCTCTTCTCAGCCTGTCACCTGTCTTGCCGTTTAGCCATGCGGCAGCAATCGCAGCTTCAAATAACAGGTATTTTTGGCTTAGGAATCCTGCGCATAATCCTGCAAGCACATCTCCTGTTCCTGCTTTTGTCATTGCCTCGTTTCCTGTCCTATTGAGGACTATCCTGTCCCTGCTGATTATTGTGTCAATTCTGCCTTTCAGAATAATTACATTATTGCTTATTGACTTTTGCACTGCCCTCTGATTTAGTGACGAATTCCTGCATAAGGTGTCAAATTCTGTCTTGTGTGGTGTCAATAGGCAGTTTTTTAGCTCTTGAAGCCTCACTGCCTTTAGTCCATCAGCGTCGATTACTGTGGGCTTTTTCCTGTGCACCAACATTCTTATCAGGTCTCTCATCATCTTCAGTGTTTTTGGGTTATCGCCTGCTCCGTTGCCGACAAGAATTGCATCGCTTTGTTCTGCCACCTTCATTATTTGCCCAATCGATTTTGGAAGCAGAATTTTTCCTATGATTTTTTCTGTGATAAGGTCTGGAGTCTGGCAGCTTATTGCCCATGCGACCTTTTCCGGAGCTGCGACAATGACCTTGTCTGCCCCGCTACGAAGTGCTGCCAGCGCTGCAAGCAGCACAGCTCCTGTATACCTCTCGCTTCCGCCGACAACAAGCACTACTCCGTTGTCTCCCTTGTGCGAGCCTGCTCTGTGTTTTTTGAAGATTCTACTCATCTTTCAGTATCACAATGTCGCCTTTTTCATCCAGTTCGAATCTGAGCTTGTGTCCCTTCTTCCACCCCTTTGCCAGGCAGAGCTGCTTTGGCAGGGTGATCTTGAACTGGTTGTTGGAATCGTATTGCAGCTTTACCATATGCAACTATACATAATATTATATCTTTTTTTATATATAAAAAATATGCTATTATTATGCATATCTTTTGATATCTGCTATGCCTTACTATTTAATATTTTCGCATATTTGATTATTGAAAATGATCAAATGGATTGTGATACAGCCTGTTTAGCCCAAGGAATAGTGCGGTTTTTGTTATCTGCACAGACATTAGCAATCGCAAGTAATTTGCCGTGCATATATTAGGCAGGTTTTGCAATTAAGCATACAAATAGTAAAAAGCTCTCCGACCAGGGAAAACAGGGTTTTCTTTTAGTTCCACCTCTGGTGATAGGCCAGTTGCACAAAGAAACCCGCGTTTCTTGTGCAGGAAAACTTGAAAGTTTTCTTCGCATGCTCGCTTCGTTCAGGTCGCTTGCTTTGCGAGCTTTTGGCTTCCAAAGAATCCAATAGTCTTTGACTGTTTGTAATTCGATTGCATCAAGGTCTGCAGCCAATT
>JBDRIZ010000079.1:0-3085 GCA_043815525.1 Candidatus Woesearchaeota archaeon | reverse complement strand
TTGATTTTGGAAATCTCACTGTTTATCCGCTCGATTTCCTTGTTTATCTGGCTAAGGCTTTTCTCCACTGCTGTTGTTGATTGCGCAGGTTCTACGCGTTTGTCTTCTTTTTTCTTGAATTTTTCAATTATTGACTTAAAGAAACCTTTCTCAAGCGGTTTTGCAGGACCATTGTACACTGGTATTTCAAGCTCTTCCAAGATCACACCCCTTTTCTAGTCAACGAAGATTCTGTGCTTTTCTGTGCCCTCCATCTCCAAGATCACTCTCTTGACAACTGATTTTTTTGGGTCTGGCATTAGCTTTACCCTGTTCTTCATGTCTTCAAAGCTTTCGAAAGGCTTCTCCTGCCTCTTGTTGATTATCTCCCACATGTGTTTTTTTCCGACTCCAGGCAGTAGCTCAAGCTGGTGCATCCTTGTTGTGAGCGGCTGCGCCTTGTTGAAGAACTCTATGAATCGTTTCTCGTTTTTTTTGACTATGTCTCCGACCACGAACGCAAGCTCTGTCCTTGCTGTTGCTGTCAACTTGCTTATTGGAATTCTTCCAAGGATATGGTGTATCTTGTCCCTCTTGTCAGGGCCTATGTAGATATCTTCGTTAGGCTGTAGGGTGACCCCCTTTTTTGGCACCAGTTCAAGCAGCGCAAAGTGCTCTTTTCCTATTGCGTGCACTATTGCTGTCTTTATGTGGCTTGGCCTGTTGTCGAATGGATAGCCGTGCGGCAGGAAGTCCAGCACTATCGCAGCTTCCTCTCTTATGGGTTGTCTTTCCATTTCCTCCCCCGGCTATGTAATGGGTTTTTTAGCAGAAGTTGTATATAAATGTGTCGCTATTCTGTTTTGAACTCTTCTATTGCCTTGGCTATCTTCTTCAGGTTTTCCTGGTTTATTGTTACAGAATACCCTTGAAGCACCAGCTTTACATCCTCAGGGGTTTTTGGCATGATGTCGATGAGCTTTGCGATGTGGTTCTCTTTTAGCCTTGGAACATTCAGTTTTGATATGTTGTCAAACAGCTGTTTTGCCTTCTTTTGGTCAACCAAAGAGAACTGCTGCAGGTACTCCTCTGTTCTTTGTGAGCGAAAAGACAATTCTTTGTCCCGATCTTTTATTTTTTCCATTTCTGACGCAAGCTCTGCCATCGTGATTGCAGTCTCTTTAAGTATCTGTACTCTTGCCAATTCCTACACCCTCCTCAAATGCACTGGGTTTACAAGCAAAGTCTTTTCTTTTCCAGAGTCTTTTAGCAATACTTCGTAGATCTTGCCTCTTGCCTTGTGCACGACCCCGATTTTTCCGTGGAATCTCCTGAAATACATGCCTTTCTGGTAGCAGGGGTCTGCGAGTAGCACCACTTTTTCCCCTGACTTGAATGACTGCAGGAACCCCCTTATTGGAATCCTGCCTCTTGTTGAGATTGGCTTCCGGAACTTATTTCTTGTCTTTCTCCTGGATGTTCCTGTTCTCTTTGCCATGGCCTTTAAAAATCGCAGTTTATTTAAAAATCTTTGGATTGGTTGTCAGGAAAAATTTAATAACTTCAGGTCCTGGGTTTTTTGCATATGGATCAGGCTGATTTTGTGCAGTGGCTAAAGGCAGAGGGGCTGTTCCACCTTGTTGACAGGAACTTTCGTGCTTTTCTCCCAGTGCTCTCAGACTGCCTTAAGGTACATAAGGAGTTTGTGCTTATCATCGGCGACCTTGGTTATAAGGACAGGCGCGTCGCAGCTCTTATGTCTGGCTGCTACCTCCTGGCAGCAAAGAGGCTCGGCCTTAAGTACAAGCTTGTCATCCAGCAGCCAAAAAAAGTCCATTCAAGCGCTGATGACCTGCTCATTCAGGCCTTGAGGAGCCTGAACGAGCGCAATGTGATAGTCATGGCAATCTCTGGAAAGCTTGGGTCTATGAAAGCCTTGGGGAAGAGTTTCAGGCGCCATGTCAAAAGTCAAGGTCACAGGTTTGCTTCAACTATCAGTCTGCAGGAGTTGTCCACAGATAAATTTTCTTGCCTTGTTTCAGCAGTAAACATTGACTACGCAGCTCTTCAGGCCAAAGGAAAGGTTATCAAGGAGAAAATTGATCATGCAAGCGAACTTCGGCTTGTCACTAGCTCTGGGACAGACCTTGTTGTTGATATCAGGCGAAAGTTTGCTGTGGCAAACACAGGAGACTACAGCAATGTGCGTTCTGGCGGCAACATCCCTTGCGGAGAGGTCTACATTGCGCCTCGTGGAAGGAATGCCAACGGAAGGGTTGTCATCGACGCCTCAATCAAGATTAGGGATGATACTGTTCTTGTGAAAACGCCAGTTGTCCTGACTGTGAGAGACAGCCTTGTTGTAGCTATTGAAGGTGCTGAAGAGGCAGGACTATTCCGCAAGTCACTTGCAGCTGCTGAGAAGGCTGCGAAATTTCCTTGGGGCATACGCAGGCTTGCAGAAGTGGGTATAGGCATAAACCAGAACGCGACTATTGCAGGCCCGACAATTATCAACGAGAAAGTATTAGGCACTGCGCACATAGCCACCGGAAGTAACGTCTGGTTTGGAGGCACTGTCTTTGCAGTCACTCACTTTGACCTTGTGATGAGGAATCCGACAGTGTATCTTGACAAGAGAAGGCTTGTTGTGTGACAAGTTTTTCTATTTGCACCTTGAGTTCAAGATGATTTGTTATTGGGTTGTATTCATGCAGCACGGATGGCATTTCAGATATGTCTGTCTTTGACGCATAGCATATTACTGGTTTGCCCATTGAATTCACGCTTTCGTAAAGCTTTATCTGGTCTTGCATGCTGTATGGCTCTGTCGGGTCGAACACATACACAATTATGCTCGCAAGGTGTTTTAGTACCAGATCTGCCTGTTTTTCCATTGGGTTCATCCTTCCCCTGTTAAGGCTTCCTGGAGTATCCATTACCTGTATGAGGCATTCCTGCGTCTTTATGTAGCCTATGTTTATGTTTTTTGTTGTGAAGCTGTAGTTCTGGATTTCAGGTGTAGAACCTGTGAGTCTGGAGAGAAGGGTTGTCTTTCCGACATTTGGGAAGCCTGTTATTGCGACTGTGAATAGTGAATCCCTGA
>JBDRIZ010000078.1:0-8418 GCA_043815525.1 Candidatus Woesearchaeota archaeon | reverse complement strand
TCGAATATGCCTGCCACATACACTCCTTCTCTGTGCTTGTCTATTATGGCATCGCCGATATTGTCGTCTGTGAACGAGAAGGTCATGAAGTATATGCTCTCTTTTGCATTGTTTATTGAGTTGAGCACTGCTGCTATTGCCTCGTACTTGCAGTCCTCTGGGCAGAAGTAGTTCTGCACGATTGTTCCGCTAACGTTGACTATCTGGTTTTGCACCTTGTTACCCCCTTCGAACCAGCCAAGCCACATCTCCTCAAATTCGTCCCTGTAGTTTGCTGCCAATTCTTTTGAGTTTATTACGAGCATGTTGTTGTCATCTTTTGCTCCTCTCACTGTTGGGTTGTAGCTTCCAGTGATTACAGTCTTGTTGTCCAGAATGCAGAATTTGTTGTGCATCAGCTGTGCTCCATAATTCGACCTGTAGTCTAATTTTGTTCCTTCAAGCTTTTTTTCGTTGTCTTTGTCAGTTATAAGCCGTGCGTTCTGGCCTTCGAGAGCATCCAGCAGTTCCGGGATATCCACATTGTATAGCGCGCAGTCCACATTGCTTGATTTTGCTGTTAGGCTAATCAGCTCGCCAAGGCAGTCATCCTCAGGGCAGAAAAAAACTTCTATGTCCTTTGGCATTTCCTGCTCGAGAACAGGTCTGTGGTTTTGGCTGCATGATGTCAGGATTACGAGTAGAATCATAAAGAGTGCCCTCATAGCCCTTCTTGCTCCACTGACTGTTAATAAATTTAGTCACTCTTATTCCGAAAAACATCCGTAGATTAGTTGTAACCATACAGTAGTTATAAAATAGAAAAGTTTATATATGTTCGCCTTCTTTCGGTTTTCACTATGTACTCATATAGTGGAAAAAGGGCTAGCTCGTCGAAAATTGTACTTACTGGTGTATTGCTTGTAGGATTAGTTGGTAGCTTTGTTTATCGCCCCCTAACAGAAAGGATTACAGTTCCAATTAATGACACAAAAAAACACTTCAGTGTTAAACCTAACTTTGATAGGTATTTTTTTACAGACTTTGAACGTGGCAAAAAGAAGACTTCTTTTCTTTATGACTCAGATAAATATCTTGCTTGGGCTATGGTTCCATATAAGGTTCAACCTGAAGATAATATGATATCTATTGTCATGCGGCACACCCAACTTCCAGAAAAGGACATTACTGGCATGGCCTTCTGGTTAGCAGAACACTATGAGAAGAAATTCGGTCGCAGGCACATTTACCCGGGTGATAATATATTAGTTCCAACAAGGAAGGGTAATCTTGATGATTTGGCTTCAGAATTTTGACCTTAATAGCCTTTGCATTTTCTCCTCGCTTTTTGCCACAGAAAACTTGGTCTCTGGGTGCTTTTTTTGCAAGGTGTTTAGGATCTTCATCACGTCAGGGTCTTTGTTATTCGGTTTGAAGCTGATTTTTCTGTACTTGCAGAAAAGCATAAGCTCTTCGTCTGTGCACACCCTTACTATCGATGTGTGCTGATTCTTGGTTTTCCTGTTTTGAAGCATGCCCTGCAATAGCTCGCATGCGATATCATCAGCTGTTTTCAATATGATATTCTTTCCCTTTCCTGGCCTCTTTGCAGATATTATTTTTGCAGGCAGTCCCTCGATTATTCTCTGAATAAGATATTGGTTAAGAGGACCTACTGCGATGATCCTGTCATTTTTCGAGAAAACCTTGTTTATCCTGACGTATTTTCTTATCCGTTTTTCAATGGTCTGGCAAAAGCAGATTTTGCAGAGCCTTCCAAGATGCCTAAGTCCTGTCTGGGCCTGCTTATTGCACTTCAAGCATCTCATTTCAATATAATCTTTGCAAAATATCTTTTTTACTACTCTATAATGATATACAAGCGAAAAGTTTATATACCAGCTGTACTACTCTAGAGTAATTAAGTCGGGGTGGTGTACCTGATAGGCTAATCATGCTCTATCACCTCTTTTTCCTGGCAGGGGCTTCCTCGCGAGGCTCCTGCTGGGTTTCCTATCACCTCTTTTTCCCGACAAGCATCTCTTCGGAGGTGCTTGTTGGGTTTTATACTTCTGGATGATTATCCCAAGCAGCATGCCTGTTGATAGTCCAAGAAAAAAGATCCATATCATTGCAGGCTCTATTATCCTGCCTATTGCTGCAGATGATTTCTCTCTCTCAAAATATATGTCCAGGTTGGAAAGTTCCAGGCTGTACTCGAGATACAATAGCGCGCTGTATTTGTCATGGTCAGCGAGGGACTTGGCATATTCCCAGTAGCTGTAGCCTAGTATTGGAAATGCGTTTTCCTCTGCCTGCTCTATAACAATATCCTTCACGACGTCAATTTTTTGCCTCAGTATCTCATTCACCTGCCCCTCATCTATGGCGAGTAGTCCAAGCACAGAGTTGGATTCTGCTTTGGCGATTGACGCCTTTGCCAGGCACAGCGCATATTTGCCTCTCTTTGAGTATGCATATGCCTTGCCTATTTCCTGTAGCGAGCCGGACAAAAGCTCTGGTATGAACAGGCTGACGTACTGGTAGCTTTCCTCTGCCTCTGCAATTTTTTCAAAGCAGCTTTGTTGGAGTATCTCGTCATCTATATTGAAATCCTTTCCCTGCTGTCCGAAGAACTCGCTCCATGACCTTGCGCTATGGATTCGTTCAATTGCATAGGCTACGTAGTCTGATTGGCTCTGGTTCCTTGTTGTCGCAAGTTCAAGCTGTTCTCCTGCCTCCTCAAGCCTTTCAGAGACAACTATGTATGCCTGGAGGTCACTTATTGTCCTTAGGGTTCTTGATTCTAATTTGGCCTCTTCTTTTCTTAATTCTGCGCTGAAATTCAGTATTGCTGCTGTCAAGTCAATGTTGTTCCTTAGTGTCTGCTTCTGGATAACCTGCTGGAATTTGACGTTTGCTCCAAAACAGTAGCTTGCAGCAGCGTAGTAGTATCTGTTCTTGAGCGCCTCTTCCGCCCTGTTTGTGAGGTTCTTTCCTGACAGCATTGTGCTGTTGTAGTTGTCCATCAGTAACGCGTCGATGCTTGACAGTTCTGCCTGGCTTGCAAGGTACTTGCTTCTTTCGCAAAGTTGATTTGCGAGGATTTTCATTACGCCCAGGTAGTTTTCATCAACTGTGAGGTTTTGCCTCTCCTCTTTTACTGTCTTACCGGTGAACTCTTTCATTACCTCGTTCAGTGTCGCTGCCTCTACCACCTCTATTCCGAGGCTTTTTCCGTAGTCTTTCAGGTCAACTGTCTTGTTTCCTTGCGTAAGTATCCCTTCCCCTCTTGGTATCACAACCTTTTCTATTTTTATTTCTGCAGCTGCCTGGATTTTTTCTTTTAGGCCTCCGACTGCTCCGACAAGGCCTCCTGAGTTTATCGTGCCTGTTATGGTCGTTTTCCCGTCAAATTCAAGGCCTTTTAGCATGGCGACTGTCAATGCTGCCATTGCAGCTCCTGCTGATGGCCCGCCGACTATGCTGCTTCCTGCCTTGATTGTGTAGAAGAAGTCGTACTTGTCGCAGTCAACGTTTATGTAATTGCAGGCTATGTCCCTGGCAAATCTCGTCGATATCTGCGTGTCGACTTTTGTCAGCGGGTATGTGTCAAGGTATACCCTGCCTGTTCCCTGCTGTATCTCAAGCGTCAGCTCAGCTGTTGCTCCTGTGCTGTTGCCGTCAATTTGCCTGACTGCAAGGAGAGGCATGCTTTGCACTTCTGCCATTGCTTGAGTAGTGCAGATTATTGATATAACCACCAGTGCTGCCAATAGTCTCATATGCAGTCTTGCTGGTTTTCCCTGTATTTTATAATGATTTTGGACAGACAATTATTTTCAATATAGAAAATAATATTTATAATTTGCCTGGCAAAGTATATATACTATTTTTACTTTGTACAATATAATAAAGGGGTGTTTCAATGAATCCAGCCCTGTTTGCCAGCTATTTCTGCAGAGTCGGGAAGCGTTTTTGTATAGGGTGCTCTGCTGGAAAGGTTCTTGGTGTTCTTATTTTTAATGGAAAACCTCCTACTCAAAAAGAGATTTGCATCCATGCTCATCTCGGGCTTGTGAAAAAGGGGTTGCACAAGCTCAAAAAAAGCGGCTTTGTTGGTGTCAGGAAAAACAGGGCTGCACGCTACTTTGCACTGCAGTCTGCTTCAAAGAGTTTTCAGAAGCTTGTTCTGGACTTCAGGAAGAAGGAAATTGAGCCAATCATAAGGAGTTTAAGCATTGCTGCTAATTCAGCATGTTGCAGAGGTTGTTTTGGGATACAAGAAGATTGACAGCATGCTGTCTGCGCTGAGTTGGGGGTGGAACTGATGAATCTTCGCATGGCTGCAGAAAGACAGGTATTTGTACCATTAATCAAGGCACTTCCCAGCCTTTCACAAAAGAATGTGCTTCGCCTGATTGACCTTGCGCGTTGGGCTGACAGAAAAAACCGCTATGACCTCATGATTGAGGCAGTCAGGGAAGTATACCTTGGAGCAAAGCCAGGCAGGGAGCTGATTGACAGGATACTGGCAGAGCTCTCGCCAAAATGCAGGGAGAAGCTTGTCTTGAACCTGCTTATTAATACCATACTGTCAAGGCAGGTGAAAGATAAATATTATAGGGAGTTTGGAATTAAGCCACCGTTCTTTTTCGTGATAAGCCCCACCATGAGGTGCAATCTTCGCTGCACTGGCTGCTATGCAGGAAGCTACAGCAAGGAGGATCTTCCAAGGGAACTCTTTGAGAGGGTGTTGCTGCAAGCAAGGGATATGGGAATATTCTTTGTCACAGTCTCTGGTGGAGAGCCATTTGTGAGAAATGACCTGCTGGAGATTATTGAAAAGTATGACGACATGTATTTCCAGGTTTATACAAACGGAACAATGATTGACAGCAAGCTTGCGAAGAGGCTTGCTCAACTTGGAAATGTCGCTCCTGCCATCTCAATTGAGGGTTTTGAGAAGGAGACTGACGACAGAAGAGGCAAAGGGACTTATGGGAGGATAATTTCTGCCATGAAGCACTTGAGGGCTAATGGGGTGTTTTTCGGGTTTAGTTGCGTTCCAACGAAACAGACAATAGGGCTGTTGTCAGGTAATAGATTCATCGACTGCATGATAGGTAAGGGCTGCATGTTCGGCTGGGTATTCCACTATGTCCCTGTGGGGATTAATCCTGATGTGGGCCTTATGTCCTCTCCAGAGCAAAGGACAAGTTTCTGGGATAGCATCTGTGAGATTCGCAAAAATAAGCCGATTTTCATCGGAGACTTCTGGAACGATGGATTGTACAGCAACGGATGCATCTCTGGAGGAAGAAAGTACTTCCACATAAACGTCAAAGGTGATGTTGAGCCGTGTGTGTTCTTCCACTTCGCTGTTGATAACATCAGGGACAAGCCTTTGAGGGAAGCCTTGAACAGCGACTTCTTCCGGCTGATTAGGGAAGAGCAAGAAAACATAGAGAACAGGTTTACTCCTTGCCTCATCATAGACAACCCCTCTGTGCTGAGAAAAGCGTGTCTCGCTTGCAGGGCAATGCCTACGCACAAGGGAGCTGATGTCTTACTAAAAAATTCAAAGGTGAGGAGATTTCTTGACAAGTATGCTGAAGAAATGCGTGATGTGACAGAATACAGGTGGTGCCAGCATAAGTCCATTGGCTGGGTGAGGAGAATGGCTGAAAGAGAGCAGGAGAAGATTACGCACTAGCTCAAAGCTTATATTATGCTTGCCTTCTTCATAACAACATCTTCTGCCGGCTTGTCGTTTGCGCCGGTCTTCACTTTGCTTATGGCATCAGCTACTTCCATTCCTGATATGACTTTTGCGAATACAGGGTGCTTTGCGTCAAGGTAGTTGTTGTTTTTTATGTTTATGAAGAATTGGCTTCCTCCAGTGTTTGGTCCTGCGTTTGCCATTGATATTGTGCCCCTGTCGTTCCTGTTGCTGTCAGTAAACTCGTCTCTTATCTCGTATCCTGGCCCTCCGGTGCCGGTTCCTGTTGGGTCTCCTCCCTGTATCATGAAGTTTGGTATGACCCTGTGGAATATTATTCCGTTGTAGAAACCCTGCTCGACAAGTTTTTTGAAGTTTCCTGCTGTGACAGGCATTGTTGTGTCAAACAGCTCTATTGTTATGTTTCCCATTGTTGTTTCCAATAGTATTCTGGTGTTCATTTTTTCCTCGTACACTGATTTTGTTTGTGCAGTCTCCTGCGCAGTGCAGGCTGCCAGCACCAATAGCATAAATAGCAGGAGTCCTCTCATTCTGGTTTGGCTTTTATCCAGTGTATAAAAGGTTTTTTGTGGCATTATTGAATCATGGCACACCCAAAACCTGAAAATTTCCGTATCTGCTAACGGCTTCAAAACTCTCGTCGGCACATGTGATTGCTCTGCGTTCCCGCATGGAGCGACCCCTCGCAACGAGTTCGCTGTGAAATCGATGGAGTTTTGACCTTATGCCGTTAGCAAGTACAAATTTCCGAAACATATATATGTGAGTAGTCTCGGACATCTTTTATGGCAGAAGAAAATGAAGAGACTCCAACAGAGCCTCAACCAGATCAGCCAAGTGAAGAGGGACCTTCTGAGTGAATTTTTTCGCTTGGTACAAATTTTTTTTTATTTTAGTAAGGTGTGATTTTTTAGCGCAGGTATGCATAGGCAGGTATGTTACGGTGTGTAATGCTCAATACGTTTTGGGATGAATAACATGGCAGTGGTTCGAAGCCTAATCAAGACGGTTGCTATCTTTCTGTTTTTAGTAGTTTTGTTGTCTATCTTCAAGTTCGCAGGCCTTGTAACAGACTTCTGGTGGTTTGACACCCTTGGTTTTTCGCAGATATTTTTGGTAAGTCTCCAGACAAAGGTTTTGCTGTTTTTCTTTGGGGCTCTTGTGTTCTTTGCATTTGCTGCCCTCAATCTTTATGTCGGTTCCAGGTTCCACCAGTCTCTTGTAAGTTTTAAGTTCAAGGCATTGATTGTCCTTGTCTTGTCCTTTATCTTCGGTTTGTCCTCTGCCTCTGCCTGGCTTGTGCTTCTCAGGTACTTAAACCAGGTAAGCTTCAACCTTGTGGACCCAATCTTTCAGAAGAATGTTGCTTTCTATGTTTTTTCTCTTCCATTTTATCTTGCTGTCTGGAAGTTTGCCATGGCATGCGTGGTCATTACGATAATCCTGGTTTCCTTGGACTACCTGCAGAACTTTCTTGCCAACTTGTTCAGACAGCCCAGGTATGAACCTGGTAATGTGAGGAAGGTTTTTGACTACAAGTCTGAACTTATGAAAATCAGGAGAAAGGCTCTTGTCCATCTTGCGTTGCTTGGCTCTCTCGTGTTTGTCCTTTTTTCTGTAAAGCACTACCTTGGCAGATTTGCAGTCATGTATTCAGAAAAAGGCATTGTTGTTGGCGCTGGCTACACTGATGTCTTTGTGTTTCTTCCAATAATCAAATTGATGATGGTGCTTGCGTTGGTTGTGGCCTTGTTCTTTTACTTCTGGATTTTTTATGTCTCAAAGCAGCTTGTCTTGAAAAAAAGGCACTTGCTGCTTTACGCAATAACACTGTATTTCCTGTTTGTTTTTTTCGTGCCGACTGCTATTCCTGGATTGGTGCAATCTTTCAGGGTAACTCCAAATGAGATAAACCTTGAGAAGCCTTATATCGAGAACAACATCAGGTTCACGAAGATCGCCTATGGCCTCTCTGATGTGGAAGAAAAGGATTTTCCTGTTGAGATGGCGCTTAGTTCAGAAGTGTTGGAAGGGGAGAGGGAGACTATAGATAATGTCAGGCTTCTTGATTGGAGGCCTCTCACCCAGACCTACAAGCAGACGCAGGAGATCCGGCTGTACTATGACTTGTCAGGAATTGACATCGACCGTTACATGATAGATGGCAAGTACACTGAGATAATGATTGCTCCAAGGGAGCTGGACCAGAGGCAGATTACGGAAAACGCTAAGACATGGGTCAATCTGCACATGGTGTACACCCATGGCTACGGCATGGTCATGAGTCCTGTTAATTCTGTGACAGAGGAGGGGCTGCCTGACTTGTTTATTAAGGATATTCCTCCAATCTACACTGTGGATGATGGTCTGAAAATTTCAAAGCCTCAATTGTATTACGGCCAATTGGCAAATGACTTTGTGCTTGTGAACACCAATACTGCTGAGTTTGATTATCCAAAGGGCAACACAAATGAGTACATCCACTATGACGGCTCTGGCGGTGTTTTGCTTGACAGTTTTTTTAAGAAATTGTTGATGGCTGTGCGATTCAGGGATGTGAAGATATTGCTCTCTTCTGATATTTCTGCTGATAGCAGGATTATGTTTGCAAGAAGCATCCAGCAGAGGATTCTAAAGATTACTCCTTTCCTGACTCTGGATTATGATCCTTATGTTGTGATTGACAACGGCAGGAT
>JBDRIZ010000077.1:0-2413 GCA_043815525.1 Candidatus Woesearchaeota archaeon | reverse complement strand
TGTGAAGATATTGCTCTCTTCTGATATTTCTGCTGATAGCAGGATTATGTTTGCAAGAAGCATCCAGCAGAGGATTCTAAAGATTACTCCTTTCCTGACTCTGGATTATGATCCTTATGTTGTGATTGACAACGGCAGGATATACTGGATACAGGATGCATACACCACAACCGGTTATTTCCCCTACTCTGCGAAATACAAGAATATCAACTACATAAGGAACTCTGTCAAGATTGTTGTCGACGCCTACGATGGAGATGTTACCTATTTTATTGTTGACAAGTCTGATCCTCTGATCTTGACCTATCAGCGCGTCTTCCCAGACAGTTTCAGGCCTTTGGAAGATATGCCTGCTGGCTTGAAAAAGCACTTGAGGTATCCTGAGGACCTGTTCAAGGTGCAGTCAGCAATCTACAGCACATACCACATGAACAATCCAACTGTGTTTTACAACAAGGAAGACGCTTGGCAGATCCCTCTCGAGATTTACGGAACAGGCCAGCAGGTGGCAGTCGAGCCTTACTATGTCATAATGAAGCTTCCTGGAGAAGAGACAGCAGAGTTTATGCTGATGATTTCTTTTACTCCGATAAAAAAGGATAACATGGTCGCCTGGCTTGCTGCACGCTCTGATGGAAAAGAGTACGGAAAGCTTGTGCTCTACCAGTTCCCAAAGGACAAGCTTGTCTATGGCCCATCACAGATTGAAGCCAAGTTTGACCAGGATTCTGAGATTTCTGAGCAGCTCACTTTGTGGTCTCAGCAGGGTAGCCAGGTCGCAAGGGGAAATCTTCTTGTCATTCCAATACAGGACAGCATTTTGTATGTTGAGCCTTTGTACATCCAGGCTGAGCGTGGCCAGCTTCCGCAGCTCAAGAGGGTTCTTGCCTCTGATGGCGACAGGGTTGTGATGGAAAAGGATTTAACAAGTGCTCTTGCAGCGCTCTTTGGAAAGCCAAAGGCTGCAGCTCCAACTACTGAAGTCCGTTCAACTGAAGAGTTGGTAGTTGAGGCAAACCTGTTGTATGAGGCTATCCTTGGCTCGATGCAAGGTGGCAACTGGTCTGGGATAGGTAACAATCTTGATAGGCTTGGAAATGTCCTTGAGTCTTTGAAGGATAGCTGACCTGGATAAGGCAGGCTAACAAAAATACCTGGGAATCGCGTAAAATATATATAATGGGAAACACAGCTTATCCTTATGGAAGACAATATTGAAAAAGTCGTGAATTTTATTGAAGGACAGCTTGAAACACTTAAAATTGGAAGTACTGCGCTAAGGCAAGTGAAAGACAATCTTAAGTACTTTGACAAAGCGAAATATCCTGCTGGGGAATCACCAATTAAGGATGTAGAGTATGAGCTGGAAACGGCAATAGAAGTTACTGAGAAGGCAAATAAGTGGCTGGCAAATTATTTGGGAGATCTTAGAGGAAAGAAGGTCAAGTAGCTCATCTTTTTTCATCTTCGTCGGAAGCCATTCGGAAATTGTTGCAAAAGGCATTTTAAACAACCAGATCTTCATTCTCTTTATGGGATTCCGAGGGCGGCAGGAGAAGCGAAACGTTTATAAATATCTAGAAACATATATAGATATCTTTGAGGTGATTTAAATATTCCAGGAGGATTTGTCCTGGAATAGGAAGCTGCTTGTTTTCACCTGGCATTTCAAGGAAGAGTTTGACAGGCTCAAAAAACCACTCAACTTCGTTTTGGATATATTGGAGAATGGCAGGCACATTCAGGTTGGAAAAAGAGAGAACAAGTATAATGTGTTTTATCCCGGCGGGGGCAAGCAATTGTGTCTTTCGTATGTCGAGCAGGAAGTAATCATCATGATTCATGTAAAACCTATAAGGTGGAAAATATGAAGCCTTTCATGGATAAGTGCCACAGATGCGGTTCAAAGGTAATAATCTCAAAATGTGTTAAGGAGGGGATTCTTCTTAACTGCATGAAGTGCCAAAAATGCTCTGAAGAGTATTTTACTTCCAGTGAACTCATAAAATTCGACATCTTGACTGGCAGAAAAGAACTTGTCAGGAAATTCGGCACTCTCGGCGATTCAACTATCATCAGAATACCAAACAGAGTTTTAAAAGATTTAAATATCAGGCCTGAGGATTACGGTGTTTTTGAAAAAAGGCCTGAGGGCATTCTTATCAGGCATGTCAGGGCTAAAGAGATTGAAAGTTAAAAATATCCCTATCAAACAGCCTTCACATTGTTTTCTGTATGTTTCCTCTAAAACTATATAGACATCAAAAATTGGTATTATCTTTTTTACAAATATTTAAAAAGCTTTATAAACTTATATAAAAAAAGTAACTATAATGATAGTCTATAATCCATATGGCACGCCAATGCTAAGAGATAGGCTTGCTTTGGCAGAGAAGATACTGCGGAAGTTGCC
>JBDRIZ010000076.1:0-4253 GCA_043815525.1 Candidatus Woesearchaeota archaeon | reverse complement strand
GTATCTATTAAGCTAAAGTATTGCCTGTAGTGTGGAGAACACGTTCTTGTGTTGTTTTTCCCAAGTGGAGACCAGACTCATCAGCACTTCATGTGTTCTGATACCGGCATCGCTTCGTAAACACCCCATAATCTTTTCCATCACCCGCCAAGGTCTAATGCTGCGCTCTGCTTCATTATTATCCAGAGGAACCTCTGGATGTAGCACCCCTGTGAACCAATCATCACCACCATTCTCGATCTTCGTGGCGAGCTTTCGAAGGTTACGGCGCGTTTTCGCAGAAGCCACCCACAAGGCGAGTTGTGTCTTACACTTCTCAAACATTTTAAGCCTTCTTTTCTCCTGCCTGTAACTCTTTCCTTTCTTCACCATCTCGTAAATGTCGCAGTGCCACTTGTAAAGGTCCGAATGTTTTTCCTTACATTCAAATTTTACCTCGGTGTGCCCATGGCTCCAACAGCGTTGGAGCAGTACACTGTGATCGTTGCTGTAAACTTTGTACGTCATCCAACCATCAACAACAAGCTTGCCAATAAAGTCTTGTCCCAATGTTCTCTCAACTATGTCGCCGCCCCGCTTGTCGTGAACTTTGAACAATGACATGAATGTATTGCAGAACACCCAGACCCAATAGTTCACGCCATTCACACTCTGGCTAGTTTCATCAGCATGTACAACACCGCTCTTCCTGATGTCTTCTTCCAATTCATGGTATTTTGGTTCAAGCTTGTTGCTCGCTCTGCGAGTGATTTCCATGGCGGTAGGTTCCGTCATCGGAACCCAAAAAATATTTTTCATAACATCTACAATTCGATTGTAAGGAAGTCTAGATTTGAATCGAAAATAGTTCACAAGGCTTTGGATTGTATTGTCATACAATCCTTTCTCTGGAATGTCCTGATGATTTGCGAGCGTCAGCGAGTTACAATCAAGGCACCGCACTTCTTCTTGTTCATACTCTTTGGTGAACATCTTTGGTTTTTGGAGACAAATCACCTTACGTTTCTTGACATAGCCAGTCGGTACAAGATTGTGACTGTGACAATTACCACACTGCTGAACAAGTACAGGAATCAGCTCATCACCCGGTGGTAATCTGAGAGTAGCTCCATAGTGCTTGATTGGCGCGCCACGCTTTGCACCCTTCACTGCCTTCAATCCCACAGTGCTGGGTTTGATGTGTTTGTTCGCACTTGAAGGCGTATGCGCATTCTTGTACTTCCGAAGCTCACGTTTGAGCTTCTCAATCTCCACTAATGAGTCATAGAGTTCATCGACCAGCTCCTCCTTTGGTTTCTTCTGCAAATCTTGCTTGTCAACAAGTATCATGGTTCAATAAGGATGATTTTTACTCGTTTTCCAACCCACTCGATTGGTATGTACACACGCCCGCTGTTGCCGCTTCGGTTCACCTGCTTTTCGAGCATCTCAAATCCAAATATTTGAATTCTTGCTTCCTTCCTCATTTAGCTACAAAGTAGCTAACAAGTAAATAAGAATTTCGGTGCTACAGAATATATATCACTCCAAAACCACTACTCCAGAATATGATTCAGCTTAATACGTACGAAAAAAATTGGCCAAGTCAACGGAGCATCCTGCTCAATTCATCTTTTGTAATCAGGGAAAAAGACTCAATCATATCTACTAATTCCTTTGGGATTTCTTCACCAGGCCTGATTCCAATATTTGTTTTCAGGTATATATCAGTACCTGATTTTTTGACATACAATTTGTACAGAACACTTTCACTATTATCAGTCACAAACAGTTCAGTACTATCATTTAGTATGCCAATTACCTTGCACGGTTCGTACTCTGGGTAAATACCTCCTGACATGCCAAACCAGCATAAAGAGGTGTTTGCATTCTTAGATTTTTGTTCACGAATCTCACCTAAGAGGTTCTCGGTTCCAGGTGCAGACCTGTCATAATCAATTTTACTTATGGTCATGTATATAATTCCTTCCCAGATCGTAATACGAGATAGTTGGTATTCTTGTGGTAGATAGGAGGGCATGTATATACCAAATGACAGGTTTTTAGCTGCTTCCATTTCCATTCTGTGACCTATGATCACATTCATCTTCTCAGTGACTATGATATGCATAGGAAAATACATCAATAATCCACCCAGAATCAACATAATGATGTGTATCTTGTTTACTGGTAGCTTCTTCTTTTTGGTAAGATAAATCAAAACTGAGGCAATTACAACAAGGATAATTCCCAAAATCCAGCCGTAATTGAACAACAACAATATAGTAACAAGGGGCACGCATTCTATACCCTCACAGATTGCACCTGCTAATACAGAAGGGACTAATAGGACAAAAAGTATCAGTGAGGATGATAACTTATTGTTCACCAAATTTACCTCGTGACTACCAACTTAATATATTTTGCTATTTTGTTGGAAAAAAAAAGCTTTCATTTCGCAAAGAAAGAATAAGCGGAGGCTGGGACTCGAACCCAGGATCAAACGGGATCAACAGGTCATAGCAAGATGCTCATCATCCCGATTGCAGCCGTTCCCCTTAGCCGCTTGGGTACCTCCGCACCTGACGAATAAACCCATGGCAATTTAAAAAGGTTTTCATTAACTTTATAACAGGCAAACCAACTACCGGGCCATGCAACGCAGCACATCAGCCTTTCCAGAATACAATCCATTTTTCGTTGACAAAGAATGGCTGACAGAGATATACTCAGACAAAGAATTATTAGAAGGGGACATAGAGTTTCTTTTGCACCTTGATATCATACTCTATAATCAAAGGGAATTGCCAAAAGTGTCATTGGGCAACAATATCAACGCGGCGCTCGAGTACATTGTAAATGAGATGCCATTAAACGACAAGGGATTTGATGCTATAGACAATATATGCAGCTACCAGAAAAACTACGCACAACTTGAAATCATAGTTGCAGAATTGCAATTGGGATTATACAGCCTACTTGGAAAAATCAACTACGACTGATATCATATCCCTTAGCTGATCCAAGGTCCTGGCATGAGTCAAATCCATGATAGTCCCCTTGTGCCTGGTTCCTTTCAAAAAAGACTGCAGGTGGATCTTTATGTGCTGGAAGCCAACATCGTGCTTTTCTGCGAGAGCCATGTAATTTCTTATGCAGAGCATCTTCTCCTCTTGCATATCCAGACCAAGTTTTTTTTTATGCTCAAGAAAGTGGTTAAGCTGCCTGAAAACAAAAGGCTCTTTCATCGCATGCCTGCCAATCATCACAGCATCAGAGATTTCAAGCATTCTCATTGCAGTCTCTTCATCAATAACATTGCCGTTGCCAACCAAAGGAATGTCAACAGAGTCGTGCACTTCCTTAATTGCCGCAAGGTCCACCTCTCCGGAATAACCCTGGCCAGCAGTACGTGCATGGATTGTTAAGAAATCAAGCCCTTCTTCCTTTGCTATCCTTGCAATGCGCAAATAGGGCTTTGTCTTCTTGTGCTTTGAGTTTATCGCAAGCCTTAACTTTGCTGAGACAGGAATATTTGAGCAGGTTCTCATCGTGCGGAACAGCTCCCTAACCAATTTTGGCTGGTTCAATAATGCAGAGCCCATGTTCTGCTCTATCATCTTCTTGTCAGGGCAGCCGAGGTTGAGGTCTATGGATTTAATGTTCTCCATCAAAGGCCTTTTCTTGTTGTTCACAATTTCGATGCATTTCCTCAGTTCCTCAGGATTGTTTGTAATGAACTGCAGGCCGACAGGGTCAAAAAAGTCATACATCTTAAGGTCCGGCTTTCTTATGAATGCTGCTGTTGGGATAAGCTCAGTAAAAGCATAGGCACATCCGTAGTCATGACAGATCTGGCGCAGACAGGTGTCGGAGTAGCCTGCTATAGGAGCGAGAAGGAAGGGATTTTGTAAGCGCAGTCGGCCGAGGCGTACCATCAATGTCAGAGTCACTTTCTAATAGAAATAACTTTTGTATTTCATAAGTGCAGCGTCAAAAAAATAGAAATTATTTTAACCTAGAGAGATATCAGCTTCCAAATGCGCTGGATATGTTTCACTGGAGTGGATGGTTCTGGAAAGAAAACCCTTCGAGATTATACATTCATCCTTCTAGAGAAGAATTATAGTGTATTCAAATTTCAATCTCCCCCAAGTGAATGGGTACGACCAATGCTGGATGTTTCTGGCAATGCAAGACCACTTGGCGATGTTTACACCGACCACTTAATATTTTGCGCAGCATTGAGGGCTGAAATGTACAACATTAAAAAA
>JBDRIZ010000075.1:0-5220 GCA_043815525.1 Candidatus Woesearchaeota archaeon | reverse complement strand
TTGTCTTCCAGATACCTGTTGTCATGATTATTTTAAAATCCCTTAATCTTGCTGATGTTGCCTGGCTCAGTGGAAAGAGAAAGCATGTCTATGTTGCAGTCTTCATCCTTGCTGCTGTGCTTACTCCTGGTGTTGATGTCTTCACCCAGGTAGTACTTGCTGTTCCGATGATTGTTTTGTATGAGATTGGCGTATTGCTAATCAGGTTATTCTGATTCCCTAAACACCTGCGCCTGGTAGGTGTAGATTTCAGCTGTTCTCCAGCATTCCCTGCTTGCTCCTGCTTTTTGGCAAAGGCTTGAGAGAAACTCTTCTTTTGGCAGGTCTTCCCACACCTGGGGCAGGTATGTTGCTGACCGCAATCCAGTCCTTAGCACTACTCCATCTTTTAGCGGAACAAGTCTGTTTTGTAAGTCTTGTGCTGAGTCATATTTCAGCTCTTCTGGGACTGTAAGGGCTGATATCTCGATTTCTATATCTTTTTGCTCGCTTTCCTGCACTGGCTTGAATCTTGAGTCGTGTGCTGCTGCATTTATCGTATTGTCTACCACGCACCTCCATAGCTCTTCTTGTGGTATTATGTGTCCGATGCATCCCCTGAGCATTCCGTCTTTTTCAAGTGTGACAAAGCAGCCTTGCTCTTTTCTTAGGTTGTCTGTGATTCTCGTTTCATCCACTTCTGGTTTTTTTCCATTTTTTATGTAGGTGTTGAGCGTCTCTCGTGCAAGCGATAACAGGTATTCTTTTTCTTCAGTATTTAGCCCTGTTTCTGTGAATGCTATTGCTGCATATCCTACAACGCTTGCCTTGTCCTTTGTCACGTCTCCTGAGTTCATGTACTTTATGAGTGCTGGCTTCCAATTTTTTTCCTTTGCAAGGTTTAGCGTTGCTGCGACAGCCCACGGGCTGTCTATCTCATTTGATAGAACTCGTTCTGAGTCAAGTTCAAGTATGTTGTTGATAGTTGCAGTGTCAAGCTGCACTGCCTCGTCGTATGGATGGTAGTGTGACAAGTCAACGCTCACTACAATAAGTGTCCTGTCATCGATTATTTTTCCGAGGATTCCTGCAAATTCCTTTGGATCATTTCTTCCCACAATCATAGGAATGATTTCAAATTCCTTCAATGCCCTTTGCAGGAACGGCAGCTCTATCTCTATGCTGTGCTCTCCACCGTCTGAATTAACCAGTTTGGCATCTCCCGAATTAACAAAGTTTCTCGTTTCATCACTTACCTTCACGTCTCCTATTGGTGTCCTGTAGTGTGTGTGGTTCGTTATTGCTATTCCCTGCAGCGCTATCCTGTGAGCTGTGCCTAGTATAATCACAGTGTCGTATTGTCCTGAAAGCTGTGCGAATCCTGCAGCTGCGACCTCTCCTGAGTATGCATATCCTGCGTGAGGCACAATCAGAGCTCGTATCTTGCCCTGCAGTTCTGCTTTTTCTATGGAATTCAATAATTGGCTAACTGTTGTGTTGAGCTTTTCCCTTGTCCCAGGATACCAGCTGCCTGCCACTGCAGGCTCTCTGATGTTTTGGGAAGGCGCTGATGTGCAGCTTGTTATGATTACGACAAGCAGCGCAAGAACAATTTTTTCCCAAAGCACAAGGGCTTATTGGCATAACAAGATATTTATATGTTGTGATTTTATGTTGTCGCAATGGATTTCACAAACAGGCTTTTTGAGTATATTAAGGATTATCTTGAGATGCAGCTTGCATCTGAAAATGTTGGGGCTTGCCAAGAGGAGATATTGAAGAGTGTCGAAGAACAGCAGGGAAGTGTCGAGGGACACAATGGGGTTGATATCCTGGAGAAAAAACCAAGAATTGCTCCTTACTATCTGCCTGCAAGGTACTATCCTGTTCCAAAGCAGGAAGACTACTTTTTTGTCTACGCCCCTGGAGGGATCACCTTGATTAGGGTTCCTCAGTCGCAGATTGGCCACGGCGTTCTTGGTGTAGCCTATCCTGGAAAAAAGCTTATAATGATCGCAGATCACTTGCAGGGTCTTGATTTTGAGGAAGTGAAAAAGCACGAGATATTGCATATCCTGTATCCAAATTTGACAGAGCAGGAGGTCAGGCAGCGCACCAGAATCGAGCTGCCTTTTGACACAAGGTATAACTGAGGTGATGAGGATGACCAGATTAGTGCAACTAAAGTATGAACATGCAAATCCAAAGAAGTATGATGAGATTTTAAATGAAAAGCAAAGATCAGTAATTGAATTGCAGACCTTCTTGAATACGGTCGCACAGGAGTTTGGCAATTACCAGAAGTTGTTTGCAGGTGTAAGGGCTAGAAAGGTTGATGTGACAGCCTTGATTGCGAAAGCAGAAAGTGTCATAGAATATTCACGAAAACTTGAGAAAACATCCGAGAAACTGATGTAATATATGGTATTGAGAATTTGTTTGGTATATTGTTCCAGGATTATTTATGTAAGGTTTTGGCAGGATGTTCTGCAGTGATAGTCAGCCCCACACCCCTGCAATCCTCTCTCCGCAGAACCTGCAGCTTCCTTCCTGAATATTGTTCTGCATCAATTCATATCCCTTTCTTTCCACTACAGCTTTAAAGCATTTCGGGCATATGGTGTTTGAATACTCTGTTCCTGGCACGTTTCCTATGTAGACATATTTTAGTCCCTCTTCCATTGCTATCTTTCTCGCGCTCTCAAGGGTTTTAAGGGGCGTTTGAGGCAGATGGACAAGCTTGTACATCGGAAAGAACCTTGAGAAGTGCAGAGGGTAGTCTGCTCCGATATTTTTGTATAGCCACTTGCTCATCTCCCTTATCATGTCCGGTTTGTCTGTCCATTGCGGCACTACAAGGTTGATGACTTCCAGCCATAAGCCTTCTTGTTTTGCAAGTTTTATGGTGTCCAGCACTGGCTTCAGGCTTCCTCTGTTCAGCTCATTTGATATCTTGTCGTCAAAGGTTTTGAGGTTTATGCTCAGTGCGTCGACGTGCTTGCTTAGGTCTTTAAACGCGTCTTTGTTTATGTAGCCGTTTGTGACCATCACGTTTCTTATCCCCTCTTCTTTTGCCAGTTTTGCTGTGTCATACATGTATTCGTAGAAGCTTATTGGCTCGTTGTAGGTGTATGCTATTGACTTGCTGCCGCTATTCCTTGCGTTACTCACTACCTGTTCTGGGAACATCTCTGTTGTGTTGAGTTTTTCAGGCTCCTGTTGTGACATCTCCCAGTTCTGGCAGTTTAGGCATCTCAGGTTGCATCCTGATGTGCCTATTGAGAAGGCTTTTGTTAAGGGAAGGAAGTGGTAAAGCGGTTTTTTCTCTATTGGGTCGATGTGCACTGCTGCAGGATTTCCGTACACAAGCGTGTATATCTTTCCGTCTTTTCCAACCTTGTTCCTGCAAATGCTTCTGTTGCCTTCCTCAAGCACACATTGGTTTGGGCACACCTCGCACTGCGCCCGCTTCCCAAGGGTCTTGTAATGGTATGCTTCGTGCGACCACTTCCAGAGTTCTGGTGTGGCATCTGGCTTGCGTATCGCCTTTTTGAGAAAATATGCTCCTATGCCTATTCCTGCAGCTGCCGCAGCTCCCTTTATTATGAACTCGCGCCGGGTTATCTGCTTTTTCCAGAAGGATTTTTTCATATCTGCACTGTTTTTTGCAGGGTATATTAATTTTTTTATAACTTTCTTCAACACAACAAAACTTAACATAAAGAACGCAAAGCTAATATAACCTTACTAATACCTTACGGTAAAAGTGATTATCAGATCATTCAAGATTCAACCGAAGGTTGCAGAGAAAATATTTCGAAAACACAATGTTTTGCTGGAAGAGATTTATGATGTGTTAAAGAATGATAGGCCACTCTTTCGAAGGGTTGGTGGAGACCAGTATGTCGCAATTGGTAATGGCCGGAGCAGGCATATCACTATTTTTTTCACCTACGACTTGCAATCCAAAGAAGCTGATATCACAACAGCTTACCCGTCAGATAAAAAGCAAATAATGTTTTACAAGGGTGCAAAAAATGAAACAAAAAATGGATTTGGCAAAACTGGAGGCAGCCAGTTTCAAGATAGGTAAGGACGCCTTCAGTCCAAAGGTTTTGTCTTGCTGTGGCAATAAGATGAGAAAAACAGCTATTGAAATCAGTTTGAGCAATGACATTTTGATCAAGGTTAATGGTTTTGAGTGCAATAAGTGCCGGAAAAAGTATCTTGGGCTCGAAGAGGCAAAAAAGCTTGACAAGGCTCTGATTGTCAGCAGGGTACTTGAAAAGGATTTCAGGATGAAAAGAAGCCTAAGTTTTGATGGTGACAACTACACCTTCAGGATTCCTAAGGAGTTCACACATAATGTGCGCAAGAATAAGATTGAGATCTTGCCTTTAGGTGCAAAAGAGTTTTGCGCGACTGTTGAATAAACATCAATATGCCAGCAATTTGTTATGATTTTCCAGCTACTGTTTCCCTATGCTAAATACTGCCGCGCTAATAACCTTGATTCCTGCCACCATAAGCAAGGTCCAGACTACTCCAAGAATCGGGATAAGTATTGCTGCTGCGAAGAGCGCTCCAAAGCTTGCTCCTATCAGGTCTGCTGAGAAGAGTTTTCCTGCAGTGTCTTTTTGTGCTGCAAAGCTTAGCTGGCTTCCCGCAATAAAGCCTGTGACAAGTGACATCGCGTTAAATGCTGCCGGTGCCCAGTTATTATCGCGCAAAAGGAATATTGCTGGTATGATGAGGGCTGCGTATGCTGCTATTGCTATTTCTATTCGCTGAAACCTTATCTGTGTTGACTCTATCCTGATGAAGAGATAGCTGCCTATTGCAGCCCCTGTCATGAATGTCGCTGCGAAAAAGACCATCTGGTAGTATGCATAGCCAAAGAATGCCTGGAATGCCACTATCAGGGCTATTTGAATGCTTGATGCTGCAAAACCTGTTGTGAATAGCGATGTCTGGTAAGGTTTGGTGAACACAAGATAGATTAGTCCAAGAGCAAGGAATATTGTCATTGCTATGAGGTAGCTTGCCTTGAACTGATTTTTCCAGTAGTCTAAGTATTGGCTGTGCGGTCCAAGGTCGCTATTTGGCTTTGCAGAGCTGTCAATTGATTTCAATAATGATTGGATGCGTTCTTGTGCTAGTGCGCTTTCCAAGTATTGGCTGTTGACGTATTTTGTCTCAATTTTGTGCTCTGTTAGTGCCTCTGCAATTTTGTATGTGAGG
>JBDRIZ010000074.1:0-6018 GCA_043815525.1 Candidatus Woesearchaeota archaeon | reverse complement strand
TTGATGTAGCATGATTTGTGTTGGGTACTCACCCAAATACAAAATTGGCTCTTCCTGTTTGCGACTATGGTCCCAAACTGCCGCAGTTACAATGTCCAACGCATAACCAAGTATTGTTATTCTTGGACTTTTCTTGTAAGGTGGAAAGGTTTCTGCGATATTGAATTTACCGCTGTTGGCAAGCATGTCGACTGTCTGTTCATAGGTGGCAGTCACAAAAATTGGCCAATTATCGCGGACTCCACACTCTCTTGTTAGTTTGTCATCCGAACATGTTTTTATCTTTCGCAAGTAATCTTCAAGTTCCATAAAATTGGGTAATAGAAGGATGAATATAAATCTTTTGATTTTGTAACCACTACTGAGAGACAATAAGCCTCTGGGGGGAGTTGCACCCCCGACCTCGACCTTTCTGTTGTTGATACCAAGGTCGCGCAATAGCTACTATGCTACAGAGGCGTAGCGAGACTCTGTTGCTACGAAAACCCTTTTTTGGTTTGAGTATGCTACAGAGGCGAACGATAGTGAGCCTATGGAGCTACAAGAACGTTTCCGTTCGAGTATGCTACAGAGGCGTATGCATATTTTTAGAACTTGCGGTTATTATTTAAAGATATTTAAAAAAACCATTGTCATACTTCTTATGGTGCTCTACTGCGGTGCTAAAGTAACCTTTGTCAAAGTAATTTTTCTGAAATGCTCTCATTGCCTCCAACCTGGCCTTTTCAGAATCATACTTTTTGCCGATGAACTCAAACACTTCGAGAAGATCCAATTTTATTGTGTCATTTGATGTACGTGTCACGCTACCAAAATCCACCACCTTGATTCCCTCTGTAGTAATATAAAAGTGATTATCGATTGTGTCACCATAAGCCATCATTTTCTGATGCATTTCATTGAATGCAAAGGCCAGGAGTTCTCCAGTCTTCCTTGCTGAAATATCTGCCTGTAAAAGTAGCGGACCCTTTACACAGGTTTCGAGATAATTACTTTCTGTAAATGCCTCAATACAGGATATCTTCAGGTCCTTGAGAGTTTCTATTGCAGTCCGCTCCCTTTGCGATTGATAGCTCTTTAGATAGTAGCAACTATTCCGGGCAACATACTTGACTACAGTGTCCCTCACAGTGTTTGGGATTCTTAATACAGAAGTTATACCATCAGCATCCACCTGATTGTATGGTTCTAGGATTTTTATGAGGTCCATACGGATCATTAACCCAAGTCCCACTATTTAAATTTTTCCATTTTTAATCACATAATAGTAGTGACAATATTACAGTTATCGATTCCACAACATTTAAATAAGTTTGGGGTTGAAGCCAGCATGAGGTGGTACAGATAAAAGAGGTTCCCAGGTACTTCTTCCTGCTATGCTTTTTGGGAGTGATGTACCTTTCATTCCTCTTGATGAGACCGTTCATGACAGCGCTCTTGACAGGGGCAATAGCAGCCTACGGGTTCTACCCACTGTATAGAGGATTGCAGGAAAAGATCAAGAGCAGAGGGCTTGCTGCAGTGATACTGACACTTGCAATCATAACAGTTGTTGTTTTGCCTCTTGCAATCGTTGCCAGCATAGTGACTGAACAGGCATCAGCGCTCTACGAGGATGTCAGGCAGAAGCTTATCAGCGGAGCAGGGGAAAACTGCGACGTTCTTGACATAGGGTGCAGGGTCAAGGCTGTAACAGAAGGATTTTTTGAGGGAACACCTGCAAACAACTACCTTGACATGGTTGGACCAGAACTCACAACATACGTCGTGAACAGGGCAAAAGACTTCGTCATACAGATACCCATGGTTCTGCTGAACATATTCCTGGTTGTGTTCGTGATGTTCTACCTTTTCATAGACGGCCCGAATCTGGTCGACGCAATAAAGAACCTTCTGCCCATGAGAAAAAAGCTCGCGCAAGAGATAATGGACAGCTTCGAGTCCATCACATCAGCAATACTCAGGGGACAACTGATGGTAGCTCTAATCCAGGGAACGCTTGGAGCAATAGGATTCTACATCTTCGGAGTCAAATTGGCATTGCTGTGGGGCGGCCTGATGGCTATCCTTGCATTCGTGCCAATGCTTGGAACAGCGCTTGTCTGGCTTCCAGTATCACTAACCCTCATACTGTCAGGGCTCTTCAGCGGAAACTACACAATTGTATGGAAGGGCGTTGGGCTGATCATCTACAGCGGGCTCATTGTATCAACAGTTGACAACTTCATAGGACCAAGAATAATCGGCAGGAAAGCAAAACTGCACCCAGTGCTGGTGCTGATAGGAGTGCTTGGGGGAGTGAGGCTTTTTGGAATAGCAGGGTTTATCATCGGACCGCTGATATTTGGATTGCTCATAGCGTTTGCACGGATATACAGAAGAGACCATGATGAGATTAGCTGTTAAAGAGACGAGCATTTCAACAGGCGGAGTTCTCATAGCTGTAATACACTGCAAGGATGCGGAAAAACTCGACCTGCATCCCATGGACAGGGTAAAGGTGTACAACAAAGGCAAAGTCGAGACAGTAGTCGTTGACATAGCCAGAACAGAGCTCATAGTCCCTGAAGGCAAAATAGGGCTGCACAGGGAAGTGGCAGAGGCGCTAGGCGCAAAAAATCATGATCTTGTGGATATAGCGCTCGCAAGAAAGCCTCTAAGCCTGGACTACATCAAGAAAAAGCTGGACGGCCACAAGCTGGGAAAGAAAGAGTTCGACCAGATAGTATGGGACATAGTCCATAACAAGCTAAGCGAGGCTGAACTTACATATTTCGTGGCAGCATGCTACACAAACAGCCTGACAAATGAGGAGACAGTGTTTCTAACAAGAGCAATGGCAGAGCAAGGAGACATACTCAAGCTTGGCAGATACCCAATAATGGACAAGCACTGCGTGGGAGGGGTTGCAGGCAACAGGACGACAATGATAGTAGTGCCGATAATCGGGGCAGCAGGGCTCACAATACCAAAGACAAGCAGCAGAAGCATAACAAGCCCTGCTGGAACAGCAGACACAATGGAAGTGCTCTGTAACGTGAAGCTAAGCCTCAATCAGATGAAGGCAGTTGTCAACAAAATCGGCTGCTGCATAGTCTGGGGCGGCTCCTTGAACCTCGCTCCGGCAGACGACAAGATAATAAAGGTCGAAAGGCCGCTTTCAATAGACGCTGAAAGCCAGCTTATTGCAAGCATAATATCAAAAAAGCTATCAGTATCCAGCACACACATACTACTTGACATACCATGCGGCAAGGGAGCCAAGGTAAAGGACAAAAAAAGCGCAGAGATACTGAAGACCCACTTCGAATACCTTGCGGCAAAACTCAAGCTCAAAGTAAGGGTGCTGATAACAAACGGGAGCCAGCCAGTAGGCAACGGAATCGGGCCAAGCCTTGAGGCAAGAGACGTGCTCTGGATACTAAGAAATGACAGCAGGGGGCCGCAGGACCTAAGGGAAAAATCACTCCTAATAGCAGGAAACCTGCTTGAGATGGGAAAAAAAGCAGGCAAGGGCAAAGGTTACAACCTTGCAAAAGAAATTCTTGACAGCGGGAAGGCATACGAGAAGATGACCCAGATAATAAGGCACCAGGGCAAAAAGACTGAGTTGCCAGAACAAATACGAATCGGAGAGTGCATCTTCAAAATAAAGGCACAGAAAAGCGGAAGAGTATCCCGCATAGATAACGAGGCAGTCACGAAACTGGCAAGAGTGGCAGGAGCGCCAGCAGCGCAGTCAGCAGGGCTGTATTTGCACAAGCACGTAAACGACAAAGTGAGCAGGGGAGAGCCGCTGGTCACAGTGTACAGCCAATGCGACGAGAAACTTAAGTATGCAAGAGACATAGCAAAAATACTGAGCATAATGGAGATAGAAAAATAAGCCAAAAGAGGTGTTATGATGGAACTCGGAGAAAAGGATTTTAGCTACTATTGGGCAATAATCATGTGCCCACTGCTCCTGCTGGTTCTGTGGAACTTGGCTGCATTAGTGACTGCCCTTGTATCCTACAGCACATACAGGAGCATTTTCTCATGGCTGCCCGGACTAATAGTCAGCATAGCAATATATGGTTTTATTGGATGGAGCACAATAAAGGACCACAAAGGCAAAGCATCAAACGCAGGCTGGGCAGGAGCGCTGACAGGCGCCATCGCAGGAGTGATCGGCGCAGCGCTCGGACTTGTGATGATTGCAGCAGTACCTGCAGTGCTCACAGACGCGATGGCAAGGGCAGGAACACAGGCAGTGTCAGAAGCGACAATGAAAAACATGATGCTTGTCGGTGGACTTGTGGGGTTTGTAACAGGACCACTTTTCGGGGGCCTGGTAGGAGGGCTTATTTCCTGGATAGCAGGATTGATTGCCTTAAAAAACTAGAGGATATAGCCTGAATTTTCCCTGTCAATTCCAGGGACATAATCAAGGTCAAATCCGCTCGGCTTTCCAAGAGGAACAAACCTTGTGAATTCTGAAAGGTCAGAAGGCACATCACCAACATAATCAGCAGTGATTGCTGAGACCATTTGCTTCACTTGCGACTCATCCATGAAGCCCAGGCTGTGCAGGTACTCGTGCATAATAACATGAAAAAGGTAGTAGTTGAGAAGATGTGCAGGCATTGAGAGGCCCCTCTTGTTGATGACTATCGTGTTGGCACTGGGATTATAGAGGGCGCCCACAAAGTGTGAGTCATACGCACCAAGGTCAGAGACTGCCACAAGAAGCCCTGCCTGCTCCCTGCCGAGGCATTCTCTCACAATGCTTTTCACAATACTAAAAACTTCACCTACATTTTTCGCGCAATCAAGCTGATTTCTCATGACATGACAGAAATTTTCAAGTATTATAAAGGTGATGCTTAAAACTCGGTTTCAATCCAGCGAGTGCTTCTCTTGATGAACAGCAAAATACCAAGGCCTGCAAGCCCGCCAGTCAAAGTTACTAACACATCTCCAAAACCGTCCCAGAAAAATACGTCAACCAAGAAAGGAGGATTGTAGACAACAAGCTCCTGCAACTTCTCAAAAATCTCCCACAAAAGCGCTGCAGCAAGCACCACAACAAAAGACCAGGCTCTCTTGTTCCACACACTTGTGAGTGAAAAATACCAGAGAGCTGAAGCGAAAATCGCAATGCCTGCAAAGAAGTGGCTTGGGACATCAACCAAGGGAGCGTGCCGGTAAAGGCTGTAGATCCTCAAGAACAGCTCAAAGCACAAAAACCATATCCAGGAGACTAACGCAAAGACAAACAGGCTGTTGTTTGGGCAGCTGCAGCGTTTTAAAGATTGCATTTAAACTACTGTTTTGACAAATGATATAAATATGCTTGCGTCAAGAGAGGGTTGAACTGCAACTTTGTAAAAGTACGTTTCAGGTATAGTTCAGCTTTATTCAGCGTAAACCCATCAGGTGCATTGAGGAAAAGGTAAGTATCATGCAATTCATCCACGAAAGATGCCATGACTGCATGGCAGAATTTTCCATCACCATCAAGGTATAATTGTACTGCTGGCTTATCACCCTTGAGTTTGACGGATTCCCAAGGTAACCCAGATTCAGCAACAGTCCTGTCTAAGGTGGTTCCACTATACCAAGAGTATACCTTTTTGATCATATGACAGACAATGACCTTGACACTTATAAAGCTTGACAACAATTAAATACAGAAAAGGCATTTCTGCACAAATGATTAGAATCGGGTGCACAGGCTGGAGCTACCCTGACTGGTACAAGAACGGATTCTACGACAAAAAAGAGGAAAGGACAGGGGCAGCGAGCTACAAGCTCCAAAGGTATTCCAAGTTCTTCGACTGCACAGAAGTCAACAGCTTCAACTACACAATAAGCTTTGTCGAACCAAAAGAGCTGTCAAAACTTCAAGTGCCTCCAAAGGCTGTATGGTGGTACAACAAGCAGCAAGAGATGATAAAAGGAAACAAGAGCGAACCTTACTCTATGTACAACAGGATACAATTCATGACAGCAAAGTGGGACAGCTCTACGCCAGAG
>JBDRIZ010000073.1:0-3869 GCA_043815525.1 Candidatus Woesearchaeota archaeon | reverse complement strand
GGATTGCCTTGGCAAGTATCATCCTCACGGCGATACTGCTGTGTATGACTCTCTTGTCAGGATGGTCCAGAACTTTTCTTTGAGGTATCCTCTCATACAAGGTCAGGGTAATTTTGGCAGTATTGACGGTGACAACGCTGCCGCAATGAGATACAGCGAGTGCCGCCTGCAGGAGATAGCAGAGCAGATGCTCTTGGACCTTGACAAGGACACTGTCAAATTCGTGCCTAACTTTGATGATTCCTTGAAGGAGCCTTCAGTTCTGCCTTCGATGGTGCCAAACCTGCTCATTAATGGATCTTCCGGGATTGCTGTCGGAATGGCGACTAACATTCCGCCGCACAACCTTCGCGAGGTTGCAGAGGCAGTTGTTACTGCTATAGAAAAACCAGATGTGTCTTCTAGAGAACTCATGAACAATATTGCAGGCCCTGACTTTCCCACTGCAGGATTGATTGTTGGAACTGCAGGCATTAGGGAAGCTTATGAGACTGGCAGGGGCAAGATTACTGTCCGTGCAAGGGCTTCTCTCGAAGAAGGTAGGATTATAGTGACAGAGATTCCTTACATGGTGAACAAGTCTCAGCTGCTTGAGCAGATTGCGGCGCTAATTAAAGACAAGGTAATCACAGGCATATCTGATTTGAGGGATGAGTCTGACAAAGATGGCATAAGGATTGTCCTGGAATTGAAAAGAAGCGCAGACCCGGGTGTTGTGTTAAACCAGCTTCATAATCACACCCGCATGCAGTCTACCTTCGGTGTCATCATGCTCGCATTGGTCGAAAATGAGCCAAGGATTCTAAATCTAAAAGAGCTTATCTCATGTTTTGTTCGCCATCGCCAGTCAGTTGTTCGCAAAAGAACAGATTTTGAACTGAAAAAATCTGAGGAAAAAGCCCACGTCCTGGAAGGCCTGATTATTGCATTGAACAGCATTGATGAGGTCATTCAGAAGATAAAGAAGTCTAAGGATGCCCAGGCTGCCTCTTCTATGCTCATAGCGGACTATGAACTAACAGATGTCCAGGCCAAGGCAATTCTTGAGATGAGGCTGCAGAGGCTTGCTGCTTTAGAACAGGAAAAAATCAGGCAGGAGCATAAGAGTCTGCTCGAGATTATTAGAAAGCTTAAGGCTATTCTTGCAGATGAGAAGGAGATTCTTTCGATAATAAAGGAAGAGACTGAATCTCTCGCAAAAAAGTATGGTGATCCTAGGCGCACAGAGATTGTGCAGTCTGAAGAGCCGGACATGGAAGTGGAGGATTTAATCAAGCCCGAGGATGTGCTTGTGACCATTACCCATACAGGTTACATCAAGCGCATGCCTGTTTCAGGTTATAGGCAGCAGCGCCGAGGAGGAAAAGGAATCATTGCAGCGACGACAAAGGAGGATGATTTCATCGAGGAACTCTTTTGTGCCAACACCCATGACTACCTAATGTTTTTCACCAATATCGGCAAGGTGCACTGGCTTAAAGTCCACTCTGTTCCAGAAGCCTCAAGAGTTGCAAAAGGCTCTTCTATTGCTAACATGCTTCATTTGGCAAGCCAGGAAAAGATTAGTGCATACATAACTGTCAACAATTTTAGTGAGTCATACCTTTTCATGGCGACAAAGCTTGGTATAGTTAAGAAGACTAGCCTGCCTGCTTTTGATAATCCAAGGAAAGGGGGAATAATAGCAATAACCTTGGATGAAAATGACGAGCTTATCGGTGTGAGAAAAACCTCTGGTAACGACCAGATAATCCTTGCGACAAGGTTGGGCAATGCTGTAAGGTTTGAGGAGTCGCGCGTTCGTGACACTGGTCGGGCGGCGCGGGGTGTGCGTGGCATAAGGCTTCGGTCAGATGATGAGGTTGTCAGCCTTGTTGTTGCTGATGATGCAAAGTCACTTCTGACTGTTACGGAGAATGGCTATGGCAAGCGCACAAGTGTTTCTGAGTACCGTCTTATTGGTAGGGGCGGCTCAGGGGTCATAAACATCCAGTGTTCTGAGCGAAACGGCAAGGTTGTCTCTGTTTTGTCTGCCACACAGGATGATGAGCTTATGATAATCAGCCAGAACGGCATAGCTATCAGGATGCCTGTAATAGACATCTCTGAAATTGGCAGGAACACTCAGGGAGTGAGGCTGATGAAACTCGAGGAATCTGATAAGGTTGTTGCTGCAGCAAAGATAGTTATTGGCACTGAACCAGACCAAAACAGTAGCGTTTAAATACGTTCTTCTATTGCTCCTGTTGATGAATGCTTTGCTTTGGACTCATAATGGTATGGAAGATGTTTCTGCTGCTGAAATCAAGAAGGCAGCAACCAATATCAGGCTTGACAGCCCTTTTGTGATTTTTGATGTCAAGTCAAGAGAGGACCTGGCTGCTCTCTGCTACCACGGCCGCTCATTCCGCGGGATTATGCAGTTGCTTCTTGTGTGCAGCCTAGATGAATTGGAGGCAGAAATCAAGTCAGCTGATTTCTCTTTGGCAAAAGACCGGACTTTTGCAGTAAGGGCAAAAAATTTTGGAGAGGAGACAGACTTGCGCTCCATTGAGGTGCTTGTCGGGAATGCAGTTGACTCAAAGGTCAATCTTGACAGCCCTGATGTGACTTTTCTTGTTTTTGTTAGGGATGGAAAATGTTATGTCGGAATCGACTTTGCAGGTCTTGATCTTGGCAAGCGTGACTACAAGCTTTTCACTGCGAGGGCAAGCCTTAAAGGTTCTCTTGCCTTTTCAATGCTCAAAATTGCAGGCTTTAAGCCAGGCATGACGCTTCTTGACCCCTGCTGCAGGGAGGGCACTGTCGGCATTGAGGCTGCTCTTTACTCTATTGACAGGTCTGTTCATTTTTTCCAAAAAGAAAAGCTTGCTTTTGCTAAGTTCATGAGTTACGATTTCAAGGACAAGGACAAGCCAAACAAGAGTGATATTGTCCTTTTTGACTCTTTGTTCCACAATGTCCAGTCTGTGAGAAAGAACGCAAAGATTGCTGACGTTGCTGACATTTTGCAGATTTCTCGTGTTGACATTGACTGGGTTGACACGAGGTTCGAGAGGTCATCTGTTGATGTCATTGCGTCTTATCCTATGCAGCAGTCTGAGCGCACAGACCAAAAACTGGTCTCAAAGTTCTACAGGGAACTTTTTCATCAGGCAGATTATGCGCTAAAGAAAAGAGGAAAAATGATTCTTGCGATGCGCTCGATGAAACCTCTTGAAGATTCTCCCTGGAAACCAAAGAAGGTCTTGCAGGTCAGCCAGGGAAAGGAAATTTTGAGTCTTGTTCTTTTTCAGAAATAGGTCACAGGCTCTTATGCTTTTTGTGCAATCCTCCATAGCATCCCAAAATACACCTTGAATGACCTTGCGACTGCTTTTGCTGCCAATCCCAAGATGCTAAGAAATAACAAATCCAATCAGTGGTAATCCTGTCTTTTATGCACCTCTCTTTTGGGTTTATATGGATCAAGATTGTGGGTGACTGTGTTTCGGAAATTATTTATACTTGCTTCTTGGGGAGTAGCGTTCCCAATGTTGCCTTTCATACAGGATTTCGGAATGCTTCTAATGGTTGTGGTAGTCATCTCCTTCCTGGTAAAGCTCTTGAGGCAGCCCATAATAATTGGATATGTCATTTCAGGGTTGCTTTTTGCTGTCTGGCTGGAAAGGGCCAGCCCAACAAGAGACCAGGTGATAATTCTTTCAGAGCTTGGCATTACTTTCCTCTTGTTTCTTGTGGGCATGGAGTTTGACCTGCGAAACCTCAAGTACCTTGGAAAGGACCTCTTCATCATAACAACAATCCAGACAGTTGTTTTTTTTGGGATTGCGTACTATGCAGCAGTCCTTTTTGGTTTCTCTGCAATA
>JBDRIZ010000072.1:0-7191 GCA_043815525.1 Candidatus Woesearchaeota archaeon | reverse complement strand
TGCACGTTTTTTCCGACAGCTTTTGTGAGTTTTGCAAAGCCTTCAAAAGCCTCTTCATTGAATGGGTCTTCTATGCTGATTATTGGGTAGTCCTGGCAGAGTTGCTCGTAGTATTCCACAAGCTGGTCATCGTCAAGCTCTCTCCCGTCTATATGGTATTTTCCTTCCTTGCAGAATTGCGTTGCAGCAGCATCAATTCCAATTTTTATCTGCCCTTCATATCCGCTCTCGTTTATCGCTCCCCTGAGTATTTTCAGGCAGTCCTCTGCCCTTTTTATCGGCGGAGCAAAGCCACCCTCATCCCCGACATTTACTGCCTGCTTTCCGTAAAGGTTCTTCAGTATCTCTTTTAGTGTGTGGTATGTCTCTGAGCACATTCTTGCTGCTTCTGTGAAGTTTTTTGCTCCTATTGGTGCTATCATGAATTCCTGCATTTCAAGGCTGTTTCCTGCGTGAGCTCCTCCGTTTATGACATTCATGAACGGCACTGGCATTATGTATTCTGTCTGCTTTGTAAGGCCTGCGATATATTGGTAGAGTGGTTTTCCTGTTTCTTTTGCTGCGAGCCTGCATGTTGCCATGCTGACTGCAAGTATTGCGTTTGCTCCTATTTTGCTCTTGTTTATTGTGCCGTCAAGCTCTTTCATCAGATTGTCTATCTCCTCTTGTTTTGTGCAGTCCCTTCCTACAATCTTGGGAGCCAATACTTCCCTTACATGGTGTATTGCATTTTGCACTCCAAGTCCTTTGTATCGCGAGTCGTGGTCTCTTAGTTCAACTGCCTCTCTTGCTCCTGTTGATGCGCCGCTTGGAACAATTGCCTTTGCAGAATTCTTTTTTGTGAATGCTTCAACCTCGACTGTAGGGTTTCCCCTTGAGTCGAGCACTTCCCTTGCCAGAATCTTTTGTATCCTTGCCATCCTCTTTTTTTAGAAGAAGTAATCTGGCCTGTATAAAAAGTTTGTGCAGGTTGCCGGGTCAACCTTTTTAAAGCCCAAGCTGATTTCCTGGTTATGACAGACAGTCCATCTATGGTCATCAAGTACTGGGGAGTGAGAGGCAGCATTCCCATCTCCAGGGACTACAGGGAAGAACGCACCCAGGATTTCAGGCTCATAAAGAAGATTATTACAGATGGTGGCACTGACATACTATTTCCTAACGACAAGAGTATCCAGGACTATTTAGAAAACCAGCATTTGTCAGTGTCAGGAGGTTACGGAGGCGATACCACATGCATTGAGATTCAGGCAAGGGACTCGCCTTTGATAATTTATGATGCAGGAACAGGGATCAGGAAGCTTGGCGACCAATTGATAAAGAGGCTTTTCGCTGGCCAAAACCTCAACCCACTAAATTCCGATGAAGCAACAAAACGTGATATCCATATAATATTCTCGCATTACCATTGGGATCACATCCAAGGCTTTCCATTCTTCGCGCCTGCTTTTGTTCCAGGAGATTTCAAGGTGAACCTGTTCTTGTATGGCAGGGACGAGGCACCCAGGACTGTTGAAAGCGTCCTTGAGAGGCAGCAGCTTTACCAGAATTTTCCTGTTACATTGAGAGATTTGCCGTGCCACAAGAAGCCTGTTGACCTTGCAAAGATTGAAGTGCCCACCGTCGAGATCGGGAAGGCCAAGGTGTCATATCAGGATATAACACTAAGCCATCCGGGAAATGTTTTTGGTTTCAGCATTGTTGCTAATGGCAAGAAGGTTGCGCTCGCTTCTGATTCGGAACATAATGATATACCAAATCCTGTGATAGTTGACTTGGCAAGAGATGCAGACATTCTATACTGTGACGGCCAGTACAAACCAAACGAGTATAAGGGTGACCCGAAGTCGTTGACTGGAGCTCTGCCAAAAGTCGGTTGGGGCCACAGTACCTATCAGTGGACCATAAGGAATGCCCTTGCAGCAGGAGTTAAGACAGTTGTTTGCGGCCATCATGAGCCTAAGCGCAGCGACGAAGCTTTCAAAGACCTAGAATACGAAGCTATGGTTTTTTTGAATGATCAGCTTAAGCTTCCCGAGAACAAGGGTAAAGGCCTAGACTTCGTCTTAGCTTACCAGGGCCTTGAGCAGAGGCTTTAGATATTCCTGTCAGCTAACCCTTGCAGCAATGCAAGCTTCTGCCTGTCAAGGTATTTTGAATTCACAAACTCAATCATGTTCCATGGCTTTGTATGCCAGTTCCCTCTCGGGACGTGTTGTTCATATGGAATCCCTGCGCTGTTGCACTCTTGTTTCAATGATTCTATGCCTGCTCCGTTCTCATATGCCCTTAACGCCAGCTCCCCTGATTTTTTGTCTCCAGTATTGAGCAATGCCTCCAGAAGATGTGGCAGAGGATTCAATGGATTCAGCTTAAACTCAACAGTGTCAGGAAGCCCGCTTCTGACTGATTTCTCAAACTCTTCTCTTATTTTCGCAAAAGCTGCAAGTCCAAGTGTGCCAAATCCTTCGAACGGAGTCCCTGGCTGGGGCATCAAAGGGTACATGTCAACCCTGATAGTTCCTTTCCCATGGCATCTGTCCATCTCTTTTGCAGCGACTTTCAGCATACCTGCATACTCCATTCGGTCATTTTCTGTCTCAGACGGAACTCCAACAATGAAGTATGTCCTTATATCATGTATCCCTTTCTCTGTGATTTCCGTTTCAAGATTATTCATGATTTCCTCGTTTTTTATGCTCTTCATCAGCACCTTGTTGCGCAAGGAGTCAGTTCCTGTCTCTGGTGCTATGTGCAGGTACTCTTGCGTCAGGTAAGGCGCTATTTTCTCTATGTCATCTATCCTGACTGAGCGGATTATTGGCCTTGTGGCCTTTAGGTTTTCTTTTGCCCAGGAGAATATCTCTGCAAGCCCTTCTTTTGGATAATTTGTCGATGACGCTCCCGCAAGCACAGCGTCCTTTACTCCCATCTCATCATACTCTGCCAGGTATCTTTTTATCTCGTCAACAGCGTTGGGCCTGTACTTGCCTCTCAGGTTTGACATCTGGCAGAATCCGCACTTGTATTTGCATGAGTAGTCCATGAAGACGAAAGCTTCATCCTTGACCATCAGGCTTGCCCGCCTGTAGTCCTTAAGGTTGCTAAGAATCCTCTGTCTTACTTTGTCATGCCCACGGTAAATCACATCCTCCAGAGTGCCGCTATGCCCATATTTTCTCTCAGTCAGGTCAGGTACATAGACTCCTTCGATTTCTGCAAGGTTTTTGTACATCTGTTCCTTGATTTCATGCTGTTTAAACACGCTGACAATCTCCTTTATCGCGTCATCACCATCGCCAATAACGAATGCATCGATGTAGTCTTCAAATGGCGCAGGATTACTTATGCCCAAGTGGCCTGCAACAACCAAAGGCTTCCTCCTGCTCAAGCGCGAAAATTCTATGCCTGACAGCTTGAGCAATTCAAAGGTATTGAAAATCAGTGACGGATTGGATATGCTCAGCGCCAGGATATCCGCAGAGCCGACGCTTGAGTTCGAGAAGAGAGTTTTCAACCCTTCTTTTCTCGCATCCTCGATTACGTTTGGGAAAGGAAGGTAGCAGAAGTCGATATTGCACCCTACCTTGGCTGCTTCGTTAGCTACGATGTGCATGCCAGCGCTTCGCCAGAATCCGTATGGTGTGTCAGGCATTGCCATTACAAAGTTGACCCCTCCATTTTTCAGGCCGAGCTTGTCTGTTTGCATATGTGGGCTGATTTGCAGCCTTTCCTTGAGGTAGTTGTTGTAAGTTCTCTGGTCTGTTTTTGTTCGCAATGCTACCATACTATCTCTCTCTCCTTGCTATATGAGAATGTCAGGAAAAGTGCTATTGCGATGAAATCAGCTGCAAGCCCTCTTCCTATCTCCTTGTAATGCTCCTGGTGAAATACCTTGTTGTATGCGCTTACAGCCCTTTCATTCAGGTTGCCTGTTGTCCGGTTTAGCTCGTTGTAGACTTTTTTGACATCAGGGAACCCTTCGACAAACTGCCTGTTGTGGATTATTGAGTTCAGGTTCCTATTCTCTTCTGCCTGGTGTAAGTCCTGAGCATAGTAATCATATACATTCCTGACTTTGTAATCATGCACTGGCCGCTCAATCCTGCTGAGCAGGTGTGCAAACTGCTTCATGGCTATAAGCTGTTCCACATCTTCTCTTGTTGTGTGTTTCATCAGGTTGGTTGCCTGCTCAAAGAGATAGTCAGGCCCCATCTTGTTTTCACTGTCGTATTGCGCCATCGCTGCAATTAGCGGAAATCCAAACTCAATGATTCCCTGGTTTAGCCTGCCGCCCCGCCTGTGCAATTTGCTCGCAACCTGCATGTCATAGCATGATGAGTAAATTGGCCTCTGGTTGCCGTCTTCCAAGCGGGTCAGGAAATCAAGGACAGCGATTCCAAGGTTAACCCCTGCGACAACGTACTGGTCAAGCACCTGATGCTCGCTTAGGTCCTTGAATCGGGTTGTGCATCCAGTTTTGTCGGATAAGGGCTCCAGCGCGCACCCTGCCTGAAAGTTAGTGGCAATATGGCTGTTCTTTGTCCTTATTCCATGCTTTAGCATCCTGCTTTGCGCTCCAAGCACTATCTCTCCTATTCCGGGTGTCGGTTGGTAGATGTTGATGTCAAAGAAAGGGTGGTTTGTATCAGTTCCTGTGCTCAGTGATATTCCCTTCGTTTTGGCATAAGCCTTTATTTTATCAAGCTTGTCCTCAATGCCTGTCCCCAGCAGCTCTGCCTCCTTGTATGCAGCGATGGCAATCTCACAGTCTGCTTCTGTGATTCTCCTCCCTGCATGCTGGCAGATTGCCTTGTCTGCGAATTCAACCCATTTTTCAGCAGGTGCATTTGTGGATTCCATCAGCCTGAACAAGAATCTGCGGTTCTTGTATGAATGCTCAGGGTTCCAGTAACCGTATCTTATCATCCCTGACAGAAAGCCCTTCTCAAGCATTGTGTCCCTGATTTTCTCAAGGTCTGGTTTTTTGAGCCTGTGTATTTCTATCTCGTAGAAGCATTGTGATTTCGCAAAGTGTTCGATGCTTTTTCTGTGGCTGTGAAGCTCAGCAAAAGCCCTGCCAAGTGCGTGTTGCTTGTTTAGGTCGCTTACTGCCTGGATTAATTCATTATGCGTCAAAGGTTCCTGGTTTTGTAAGTGCATCATTGTGCTGCCAGCCATGTTTTTTTCTATTTCCGCCAGTAATTTTGTGTTGATGCAGTTGATTTGCATGGCCCTGCTCCTCATTGTTGAGACAAGGAATTCTGTTAGTGGGATTGTACCTTTTTCAATCAATAGAAGAAGGTCTTCCTTATTTGCTGTGTAAACGCTCGTAGGTCCTCTTGCGAATGCGTTTGCGCTTCGTTTCTGGTTGTCTATCATTGCCATCTCCCCAAACACCGTTCCCGGCTCAAGCGTCGCAATCTTTTTACTCCCAGACCTGTCATCAAGGATTATGTCAACCATGCCGCTCTTCACCAGGTAGACGTCTCTTGCCTCGTCACCGTGTCTGAAAATCTTGGCGTTGGGCTCATACTCTTCGGTCTTTGCGAAAAAGCTTTCAAGCCCTTTTGGCGCAATGACTGCAGGCAGGTCTTTTGGCAGTTCACTTGAGATATTTTTAAGAAAATTGCTGCTCAGCAGCCCAAACTCCATGGCGCTTGCCAGCCGGATGTACAGGTCATTTAGTTTCCGAAGAATTGCAGGAAGGCTGCGGTAGGAACGCACGAGATTCTCTGTGGTGGCTGCCTCGCCTGGAATATCCATTGGCAGGCATTCCATTCTTGTCAGGACTATCTCTTCAAGCTTTCCCATGCATAGGTATATCGCAAAGATGTTTAAAAAGATAACGGCAATCCCAAAGTTTTCGAAACCTATAAAAAAACTTTGTTGTTCCAGTCAACTATGCGCGAAATCACTGACGAAAAGCTGGAGAAATACTTGAAAATTACAAAGGAGGCTCTTGACTTGGCAAAAGAAGCGCATTCATCATGGCGTTCTGCAGAAGTCTTTGACATGGCTGACCGCTATTACAGGGATGCTCTTCACTTCAAGTCAAAAGGAGATTTTGTAAACGCCTTTGCTGCTGTAAGCTATAGCCATGGCTGGCTTGATTGCGGCGCACTGCTTGGGCTCTTTAATGTCAAGGACAATAGGTTATTCACTGTTGACGATGAACCACACAAAGACTAGTCTGTGCCAGATTAACGGATGGAGCTGTGTTGGCTGCTGCGGCCATGATTTCACTACAAAAGAAGAGCTGGCTGAAGCTATAAGGAAGAACACTGCAGAGTACCAGGACTATTCTGATAAGAAGGATTTTATGAATCGCTCTGAGGACTTACGTGAGTGCGGGATTTGCAGGAATGTTGTTTTTTTTGATGATAATCATGTTGGCTGCCCTCTTCATCCTGAGATAAACAGCCATGACATAAGGGAGGGCTATTGTGAGATAGAGCACTTGTGCGAGACAGCCAAAGCATTTGATTCCTGGCCGAAAGATAGGCAGGAGAGGTTCATTGGATTCATTGAGAAAAAGAATCCTGATTGGTATGATTATAGCCTGAATATTGATAACGGAAAATACTTGGAAGAGTTTGGGTCTAGCCTCTGATTAAGGCTGGCAAGGTATTGTTTACCTCTGAATCCCTTTATAGTACTAGTGTGGATAGCTTGATCCGGTTGGTGCATATCGCAGGACTCCTGTATGGTTTTTTTCCCTGAGCCCAAAGTGCTCCTGCAGTTCCCACACTATCGGCCCGTATTGCCTGGCAAAATCTGCATTTTTGGATGCTAGCTTTGCGTACTGACCTATTCTCCCCATTATTTCAGGAGTTAATTTTTCGCTGCATCCATTGCCTGTGCAGGTATGCTCGGCATCATTCAGCAGGCTGGCCAATCCGTCGATACGCACTGCCATCTCAGGGCTTGCGTTGAATTCGCCTAAAAAAAGTTTTATGCTATATTTGTCCAAAATCTCTTTTATGGGTACCATTTTTTTCCTTGAGCAGGGTATGTATATAAAATTTTCCGCTCAGGTTCTCCGGACAACAGGATAAGTCCCAGGCTCCATGAACACCTTGTGGATTTTCACTGCCATTCCCCTGTCTCCCATCATCTCGCTTGAGTTCATCCTCGCCTTGCCAAGCGCAACAAGCTCGCCTTTCAGGCTCAGCACTGCAACAATGTCTT
>JBDRIZ010000071.1:0-5461 GCA_043815525.1 Candidatus Woesearchaeota archaeon | reverse complement strand
CTCGCATACTGCTTTTGTGAAAAATTATGGTAGGAATACGCAGAAAGAAGAGCAAGACAGAGACCAAGGAATCCTAGCAGCAGGTAACGCCTCATAACGCAAGAGTTTTCTAAACCTTTATAAATTGGTTACTATTCATTTTACCTAAATGGTTCTGGAAAAACTGGGAAGCAGCCTGAAAGAAACGCTTCAGAAAATAGCGAAATCCATGTTTGTAGATGAAAAGCTCATAAACGAGCTAGTCAAAGACATACAGAGGGCGCTACTGCAGGCAGATGTGAATGTGCAGCTCGTATTTGACCTGACCACAAGGATAAAAGGCAGGGCACTCAAGGAAGAACCTGCAAAAGGGCTTTCCAAGAGAGAGCAGCTCGTCAAGATTGTATACGACGAGCTTGTGGAATTCCTGGGAAAAGAAAAGCACGAGATAGTCATAGGAAAGGCAAGGCCTTTCAAGGTAATGCTTGTAGGGCTTTTTGGCTCAGGAAAGACAACAACTGCAGCAAAGCTTGCAAAATTCTACTCAAAGAGAGGACACAAAGTGGCAGTTGTCGGCTTGGACGTGCACAGGCCAGCAGCAATGGACCAGCTGGAGCAGCTCGCAAAGCAGGCAAACATACCAAGCTTCACAAAGAAAAACGAAAAAGATCCAGTAAAGATATGGAGATCCTTCAAGGAAGACCTCAGCAAATTTGACATAATATTCATAGACACAGCAGGAAGGGACGCGCTCTCAAAAGACTTAGTAGAAGAAATCGAGGCAATAGGCAGGGAGATAAAGGCAGAGGAAAGGCTGCTTGTAATATCAGCAGACATAGGCCAAGCTGCAAAAAAGCAGGCAGAGCAGTTCCACGAGTCATGCAACATCACTGGCGTGATAGCAACAAAGATGGACGGCACAGCAAAGGCAGGAGGCGCATTATCAGCATGCGCAGTAACAAAAGCTCCGATAAAATTCATAGGTGTCGGAGAAAAGATTGACGAGATAGAGGTGTTCAACCCGCCAGGATTCGTGTCAAGGCTGCTTGGGATGGGAGACCTCGAAGCGCTCCTTGAGAAATCAAAAGGTGTTATTACAGAAGAGGATGCAAAAGACCTCGGGAAAAGGCTTCTAAAAGGAGAATTCAACCTAATAGACCTCTACGAGCAGATGGCAGCAATGAAAAAGATGGGGCCGCTTTCAAAGCTTGTGGAGATGATACCTGGATTCGGACAGCTCAAATTGCCACAAGACACATTGCAAGTCCAGGAAGGAAAACTCGAGAAATGGCGCCACATAATGGGCTCCTGCACAAAAGAGGAGCTTGAAGACGCGGAAATCCTGAGTGGCGGAAGGGCAGAGAGGGTGGCTAAAGGCTCAGGGACAAGCGTCCAGGAAGTCCGGGACCTGGTCAAGCAGTACAGGCAGGCTAAGAAGATGATGAAGATGATGAAGGGAAACCCGGAAAAGATGATGAAAAGGATGAAAGTGCCTGGGATGAAGTTCTAAGCAAACACTTTTATTCAATCGCGGTTACCCCTTTTGATATGAAAGAGCTATCTGACTTGGTTGAGTTGCAGCCAAAGGAGAAACCTGAAGGTTGGCGCTATAGGAGCAGGTACAGCTTTGCAGATTTTACTTTAGGCATTACAGTCAGGCTATACCTGGCATATGCAGATGATGGCTGTGTGCGCATTCGGGAGGGCAGTGTAGTCAATCCATGCATGTACAAAAACACGTTCTTTGGCAACATACCTGACCTGGTTCTCAAAGTCAGCAGGTCAGGATTCCTGGTCAGAGAAGGAGCAAGGAATATTGCTGTCCGAGAAAGCCGAGGGTACTTGTTTTGGGGAATCGCAGACATACATGAGCAGAAGCGGCGGCGCTCATCTTTTGATTACGAAAGCATCAGCCGCGTTGATGTACTGAAACTGACTAAGAGCGCTAAGCGACAGGAATAATCGTCCAGCCAAAGATTTTTATTCTAAGCCTGCATGCACAATGCTTCATGGAACTGACAATTCTTGGAAGCGGAACGTGCGTACCAACACTTGAAAGAAGTGCTCCTGCAGTGTACCTTCGTGTGGCTGGCAAAGAAGTACTGGTAGATTGCGGAGAGGGAACAATGCACCAGCTGATAAAAGCAAGACTCAGCTACAAGAATATTGATGTAATCTTTGTAACTCACACGCACCCGGACCATATAAGCGGGATTATGCCATTCATCCATGCAACTAACTGGACTCCAGGATTTGACAGAAAAAAGGAGCTGACTATTGTCGGACCAAAAGGTTTCAAGAAATACTACAGCACACACATACTGTGCATGGCTGGAATGAAACCAAGACCTTACACCATAAAAGTCAAGGAAATCAATAAACGCATGGTATTTGACGAATTCCTTATAGAAGCAGAAAAAACCCTGCATTCTGCTTCAAGCATAGCGTACAAATTCAGAAAGGACAAAAAGTCAGTGGTTGTATCAGGGGATGCAGATTATGACTTATCACTTGTAAGGTTTTGCAGGAAGGCTGATTTGCTCATTCTTGAATGCTCTTTTCCAGACAGCGACTATGGTACCTTCAGAATGCGGCAAAATTGCCCTGCAGGCAAAGGCAAAAAAGCTGGTCCTGACACACATCTATCCTGTGGGCAGCGCACAGCAAAGAGCAACAGAGGCAAGGAAATATTTCAAAAATACCTTTGCAGCACAAGACCTGATGAAGATATTAGTGTAGCAAGGCAAGATGGTGGGAATAATGAAGATACTCATGATTGGGAAATTCATTGAGCAATGTTAATTTCAGATATAACCCTGAAAAGAATTGAATCTAAGGAGCTGCCTGAATTCTTTGAAGATTGCGAACAAAACATTAATAAGCCCACCCATCATGTTCAAAATCACTGATTGAGGTATGCAGCTGACTATCTTGTGGTTTAGCTAAAAGAAATCAGGATATCGCAAATAGGTGATGCACATGTTTGGGTTTGGAAAAGGAAAAATTGAGATTCAAATGGACAATTATAATTATGCTCCAGGCGACACAATAAACGGAAATGTGACCTTGTCATTGAAGAAACCACTTCAGGGAAAAGAGCTGAGCATCAGCCTGCTCGGAGAACAAAAAACATCCCAGGGTTACGGCGCAAACAAGTCTAACCAGACTGCAAAAATCTTTGAATTCAAGCTGCCGCTAGACAAAGAGAAAGAGTACCCAGCAGACAAACCATTGGCTTATCCTTTCAAAATCAAGATACCTGCCAATGTGGCCAAACAGGTGCCTGAGGGAACACTGGGAACAGTCCTGAAAGCTGCACAGATGTTCTCAGGAACCAATAGCAGAACAAGCTGGCACCTGATAGCACGATTGGATGTTAAAGGCCTTGACATAACAAAGGAAGTGCAGATCAATGTGGCATAAAGAGGAATGGCTTTGCTTATGATTGTAAATACTCGTTGTGTGACCAACCCCTATCACAAAAATCAATAATTTGTCTTCCTTAATATCCATAATCACCCTGTAGTCTCCAACCCTCAATCGATAATAGGGGCTTGCAACTAGCTTCTTCACGTGAGGGTAAGGCCTCACCCTGATTCTTTCCAAGGCGGATATGATTCTGACCTGCAATTCCTTGGATAGCTTTTTCAGCTGCTTTAGCGACTGCAAAGAATAAATCAGTTGATACATCATAAGCCAAGCTCTTTTTTGACATGTTCGTGAGTGTAGAACTTGCCTTGCTTAAACTCCTTTTCCGCAACCTTTATTTTTCGCTTGGTCTCCTCAGACAGTTCCATTGAATCCTCCAGGAGGTCCCAGATTATGCTCTCATAGCTCTCCTTGTCGTACATCCTCCTGTTCTTGAACTCTTCCATAAGCTTGCCGCTGACCTGGATGGTTGTTGCCATAGCAACTATATAACTTAATATAGTATAAGTAATCGCAAAATCGAACCGATTACATCTTGTTAGTCAGGATATGTAGAATAGGAAGGCGTGCACATTTCCTTGCTTTCCCTGCCAATAATATTCCTGGCAAAGCTTTTTATATTGTTACTGTTTTTTAGTAGTTATGAAGTCTCCAAAAATTCCAAAACATATCAAGCCGCAGGAATTCTTATGCATTGTTGATGATGCACTATTAAAGTTAGAAGGGGCACCAAAACGCCACCTTTTAACAAATAGAATTGCAGAAGTTGAACAAATCTTCGGTTGTTTGTCAGTAAAAATCAATTATCTACCTTCAGTAAACGTGCGTGAATTAAGACATGATTACGGAATTGGCAGCAGAGATACTATGAGCAGGTTTGTAATAGAGAATTATCCACATCCTTGCAGGTATATAAGGATTGACGGTGATGAACCATCATGGACCGGAATGCTCTATGATATGGCATCAACCATGCCTTTCAACTTGATAATTAAGGCTGACTTAAGAGTTGAAAGCAATCTTGTGAAGAAGCTTGACATAAAAAGTGCCTATGAAGAAGGTACTGCACTTATCATAAGGCATAATCTGAAAAAAGAGTCTTTGTCAGACGAGTTCTATGACAACATCTGGAACCAACTGAATTCCAAGTATGTAAAATCCTAGTACATCTCAGTATCTCTTTCTTCAATGTCCTCGTGGCATTTTGCCAGCAGAGATACTTCGAGACTGGACAGGTAGTGGAAAGATTTATATATAACTGGTAATTTATTAGCCACATGTTAAAAGAATTAACCATCTTGGAATTGTTCTTCCAGGACCCTAAAAAGACATACTCTGCCAGGCAGATCTCAAGAGCATGCGGAATTAACCATATCACTGTTGCGAAGAAACTGAAGGCATACAGGTTCATTGAGAGAGCAAAGTATGGTCCTTACGAAGGGTACAGGGCTGCAGAAACCCTAGAATTCACACAGCTGAGGTTTGTCAGGAACTACCTCAAACTCCAGGAGTCAGGATTGATAGGGCATCTTCTGAAAGTTTACAGCTATCCCACAGTAGTCCTTTTTGGCTCGTATGCTTCAGCTACCCAGAGCCCAAACAGCGACATCGACATCCTGGTTGTGGCAGAAAAAAAGGAGGCAGTGCCACTAAAGGAATTTGAGAAGATGCTGGGACATAGGATACAGCTATTCCTGCACGACCAAACTCACATTAGGAGACTGGAAAAGGAAAGCCCACACCTTGTAAACAGCTGGTGCAATGGCATAGTCTTAAACGGCGAGCTCGAGGTATTCCAATGAGCATGAAGGAACTAATCGAGCAAGGCATTGTCAGGATCGTACCGCCAAATAACTCACGAGCGAAGAGTCTAGTCTTGATGAGCGGGCAGAGCCTTAAATTCATAATAAAGCTCAAGCTTGACAGCAGCAACGCCAGTGTGATATTTAGAGAGCTGTACGAATGCTTGAGACAGGCAATGGAGGCAGTCGGATACAGGAAGGGATATAAGTTTGAGAACCATGAATCCTTAAGGGTCTTTGCAGAGGAAATA
>JBDRIZ010000070.1:0-3444 GCA_043815525.1 Candidatus Woesearchaeota archaeon | reverse complement strand
GTGTTCACGTCAAACTGGATTCCCAGTGTGCTTGCAAGCATCGTCGCAGCTAAGTCTTCTGCATAGTCTCCTGCGACTTTTGAGCTGTGGCCGTATTGATGGTGTTCTGATAGGTAGCCATAGGTATTGCTGTCTTTTGGGATGGCAAATCCTATGGATGCAGCTATCATCCTGTTTGGCTCATTGCTTTCTATCCTTGCCATCACGCAATAGGTTATTTCTCCAGGTTTTAGGCATTTCAGCCCCTGATTCCTGCTGATTATCTTGCAGTTTGGCGGGAATATGCTGGACACATAAACCAGATTGCATTTCTCTATCCCTGCATCTCTCAGTGCAGCTTCAAATGATGCCAGTTTGTCCTTATGATGTCCTACGCCATTCGTGAAAAACATTCTTTTGGGTATCATTTTTTTCCTCTTTTAAATCCGTTTGTTGCACCAGAATTCCAGTCTCTTTGTGTAAAGCTGCTCGAAGCCGCCTGTCCCTTGCGTCAAATAGGAGTTCATTCTCTTTTTTTTAAAAGGACTTCTCTGTTTTGAGGGCTCGCTTATAAACTTTTTTGTTGGATGTCAGTCAGAAATGTCCCTTGGTTGAGTTTATGGTAAGGCTGTTTTGTAAGTTATCCTACGAGAATTAGGGCTATGTCGTGCGGTCTTCTGTCAGGACCTTCGCGGATGAAATCACTTACCGATCCAATAGTCTCTTCGGAAGGGTTTGGATCCTCCAGGAAGAATTTGATTAGGTCCCTGCCGTCCTGGTTTAGTATTTTGCAGTCGCCTATGTCAAAATGGCTTACCCTTTGGTAGAGATGGTATTTGATTCCAAGCTCTTCTATTGCCCTAACAACGTCGTGGTAGGTGCTGTTTATGTTTGGTCCGCCTTTGACACTTGAGCTAAACCTTTCCCTTATCTCGTGAATCCCTCGACTCCCATAATGGACTATTATGCTTTTGTCCGCCAGTCCATATAACTTTTTTACTGCCTCCTTTAAGCTGTCCATGTAATAAAGTGAATGCACCGCGTACGCAAGGTCAAATTTTTTGTTTGGATTGTAGTCCTCAAATCTTGAGCATACGAGTTCAGCATTCAGGTGTGGTAATGATTTCTGGAATCTTTCCAACTGCTCCTTGGATGGGTCCAGCGCAACGTAGTTGCATGATACTCCTTTTTCATCAAGGATTTTGGTTAGCCTTGCTGCTGCTGAGCCGACAGCGCATCCAGGCTCCAGAATTGACATTTGGTCTTTCGTGCACCATAGAGGGATTAGCTCCCTCAGCTTCCGCTCAAGTATGTCCCGTTCATCTGTTCTGCTCAAGTATTTGAAATATATAGGTTTTACATAGACACTCTTGGCCATGTCCTTGGCCTCATGCGTTTCTTGGTTTGGTTTCATTTTGATTCAGCATAAGTAATTACTATTAAGTAGTATATTAATTTGACTTTCCCCATAGGGGGATAATATTTAAATATCAGCATTGCATAAGGATTGATATGGATGTCAGCATCTTGAAAAGGGTAGGATTGACTGATGGAGAGGCAAAGGTTTACCTTGCCTTGCTTCGCCTCGGGCAGTCTTTGACAGGTCCAATTGTGAAAAGGTCCTCAGTTTCCACGTCCAAGGTCTACAAGATACTTGACCGTCTTGAAAAAAAAGGTCTGGCAAGCCATATCTACAAGAAAAAGACAAGGCTTTTTGCAGCTGCGTCCCCTGAAAAGATTGCAGACCTAATCACAAAAGAGTACAAGGATCTTGAGAAAAAGAAGGTAGAGGTTGAATCATTGGTCCCGCAGCTCGTGCAATACCAGAAGGAAATTGCAGAAGACCAGCAGGCAGAGATATATTGTGGGATGGGTGGTCTTGACACAGTATTCGGTGAACAGGTCAGAACGCTGGCCAAAGGAGAAGAGTCTTTTGTTATTGGCATAACCCACGCAATGAAATACGGTGACAAGGTTAATAGCTTTTTCGAGAGGCTTCAGGCAAAAAGGGATTCAAAGAAGTTAATCACCAATCTTCTGTACAGTGAGGAAGCAAGAGGCACAATGCCTTTTCAGGAAATATCAAGGTATTGCAGGATTAGGTACTTGCCGTATGCTTCGGAAGTAGCAATCAACGTCTACAAGGATGTGACAATTATTGGCGTCTTCGTAAACGAGCCAATCCTCTTCAAGATAAAGAGTACCTCAGTGGCAGAGAATTTCATTCATTACTTCAAGTTGTTGTGGAAAGAGGGAAAACCATAGAAAAGCAAATTATTTAAACAAAGGTAAAAGATTCATATTCGATGAACCTCGAGCGCTCGCGCGGAACCAGGGATTTTCTTCCAGAGGAGCAGATAGTAAAGCAGGAGATCCTTGACAAGCTCAGGCTAGTCTTTGAGCTCTATGGCTATTCTCCTCTTGACAGCCCTGGCCTAGAAAGGCTTGATGTTCTGTCATCAAAGTATGCTGGCGGCTCAGGGATTTTAAAGGAGATTTTTTCATTAAAAGACCAGGGCGGCAGAGAGCTTGGCCTCAGATATGATTTGACTGTTCCCCTGGCAAGGATTGTTGCAATGAATCCTAATCTGAAATTGCCTTTCAAGCGCTATCACATTGGCGAGGTCTGGCGTGACGGCCCTGTTGCGTCTGCACGCTACAGGCAGTTCACCCAGTGCGACGCTGACATTGTTGGATGTGCCTCTATGGCTGCTGATGCTGAGGTCCTCTGCCTTGCAAGGCGCGTTTTTGACTTGCTAAACCTTGACGTCAAGATTAAGGTAAGCAACCGCAAGCTCTTGAACGATGTGCTTTCCAAGTTTGGTGTTGCACAGGCAAAGCACATGGATGCAATACTGTCTTTGGATAAGCTTGAGAAGTCTGGAAGGGCTGTTGTGGATAGAGAGCTTCTGGAGAAGGGACTAAATCAAGACCAGGTTGATAGTGTGATTGGCTGCCTATGTTTTACTGGTGGAAATAAGGAAAAACTTGCGCACGTGCAGAAGATTGTTGGAGACTCTGAAACCATAAATGATATCAAAGAGCTTTTCAGCATGCTCGATGCTTTCAAGGCTGATGTTGAATTTGATCCCTCGCTTGCAAGAGGACTCACATACTACACAGGGACAATTTTTGAGGTCCTGATGCAGAGGAGCGAGGTCAAAAGCTCTGTTGCTGGCGGCGGCAGGTATGATAAGATAATCGGCCAGTTTATGGGTAAAGAGGGTTTTCCTGCTGTTGGCATTTCCTTTGGTGTTGACAGGATTTATGACGCATACCTTGAAAATCACAAGGCCGGGAAAAAGACTGTTGCTGATGTCTATGTTATCCCGATTAAGACATTCAGCTACAGCTTTATTGTTGCTGAAGAGTTGAGAAGTTCTGGAATAAAAGTTGATATTGACTTGTTGCAGCGTGGCCCAAGCAAGAATTTGCAGTACGCAAATGCCTTGAAGATTCCTTATG
>JBDRIZ010000069.1:0-3487 GCA_043815525.1 Candidatus Woesearchaeota archaeon | reverse complement strand
AAATTCAGGAATATTTGTGAAATTAAGCCTGCAACCAGGGTTAACATTCGCAAGCGTAAATAGTTAAAGCAAAAATATGATTATTTTCCACAGGAAATTATTTTGGAATAACAAAAATCACTTAAGAATCAGAAAGTGCCGCATGAATCGACTATTTACAAACTCTCCGTTGCTTCGTCGCTGTTCATTCTCAGTCACTCATCATGCTGATTTTCAGCTCTTCTGAAAATAAACTCCTGGTTGTTGACTTTTTTGCAGTGTCAAAGGCCTGTCGAAGTTGTATACACAGTATCTGCACAATAGTTCGATTATTTACATATGGGACGTTAAGTTGGTTACTATATCACCAAACTAATGTTTCACAACGCTCCACACTACCTCGTTCCTGCTGCGATTATGGCAATTCTTCTTGCGAAAGTATCCCCTTAAACTCTTCCTGAGTGGTCCTGAGATACGCCCGACAAGGACATCTTTGTTTTTTTGAGGAGTTATCAGGAGTTCACTGTTGTTGTGCCAACATCATGGTTCTTTTCGGAGTCAAAACCCTTATCCCCTAACCAACATCCAAAGAACCAGAATTCCAAACTATTACCAACAACCTATTCCTAGAATGAGCTAAGACTTGCCCAACAACACAATATACTGCTTTAGCGTCTGTGAAGCTACTTTTGTCCAGCCATACTCCTTTACCAGATTCTTGAAGTTGTTGGCCATCATCTTCCTCAATTGACTGTCCTTTAATAAAAGGACAATCTTTTTGGCAAGGTCAACGTGGTCATTTGGCTTGCAATATATAGCCTTGTTTCTTGTGTACTCTCGAAAAGTAGGAAGGTCTGAAATTATACATGGTAGGGTGTTGCCTACCACATCACTCAACACGGCAGACATGGTGGTCCTGCGATAGGGCAGAATAGCAATATAACTATTCCTGAGGAGCGCCTTGTACTCATCATCTGAAACAAACTCAGTCCTCATCTGGATATTGCCTGTGAGGCCGAGAGATTTTATCATCTGCCTAACCTTTTCAGTGAAAATCTTGTCATAAGCTTTTCCGACAATCACAAGCTGCACTTTGGGAATGGCCTTCCTGACGATGGATACGGCCTTAACTGCAATGTCATGTCCCTTCCAAGGATTGATGAAACCTGGGAGGAGGATTGTAGAATTATTTCCTGCAGAAGAAATTGGTTGAGGCTGCGTGCCGAATGGGATGATGATTGTCCTCTTATGCAAGCGCTGAGCAAGCAGCATTTTGTGGTTGGATGTGTGCACCATTATCAGGTCAGCGCACTGATAGAACATGTCATGGAATAGCATTATCACCTTGGAAAAAGCCAGGTTGCTGTAGTCCTCATGACATGTCAGGACAATCTTTGCATTTTTTTTGATTGACAAAGCACACAGAATTGGAAGGAATAGAAACATCATCTCGCCCAATATGTACTGAACATGCACTATATCATATTCAAGCAAAGCCTTACGCAACTGAAAGATGTTTCTAAGAGGGCTCAAAATCTTCGAAAACCATGTGTCATAGTTCCAAGGAATCACTTTTACGCGGATTTTCTTGTGCAGCTCAGTAAGGAGGGAACTGCTATAGATAGCTATGCCACTGTGCTTCGGAGGCAGGCTTGTTATCCAGCAGACCTTCATTGCAAGTGATATACTGGAAAAATATATAAATCAATCTCTTATCTGTAAACTGGGGTTGACTTGAAGAAAGCACTAATAACAGGCATAACAGGCCAGGATGGCTCTTACCTTGCAGAATTATTGCTGCAAAAAGGCTACAGAGTATTCGGTCTTGTCCGAAGGAACAGCACACCAAACCTCGAAAGACTCAACCACATACAGAAACAATTAAGCCTCATCCCAGGAGACCTAACAGACCAGACATCTATTATCAATGCTCTGAAGGAAAGCGAACCTGATGAGGTGTACAACCTTGGCTCCCAGTCATTTGTCCCAGTTTCATGGAAGGAGCCTGTGCACACATCGATGTCGACAGCAATAGGAGTAACAAAGATACTCGAAGCAATAAGGCAGACTAACACAGGCATCAGATTTTACCAAGCAAGTTCCTCAGAAATGTTTGGAAAGGTGCAGGAAGTGCCACAGACAGAAAAAACTCCATTCTACCCAAGAAGCCCATACGGAGTGTCGAAGCTATACGGACACTGGATGACAGTCAACTACAGAGAAAGCTATGGACTTTTTGCGTGTTCTGGGATACTTTTCAATCATGAAAGCCCAAGAAGAGGGCTTGAGTTTGTCACAAGGAAAATGAGTCGCGCTGCTGCTGCAATAAAACTTGGCCTGCAGAAAGAATTGTTCCTTGGAAATCTTGATGCAAAAAGAGACTGGGGCTTTGCAGGAGACTATGTAAAAGCCATGTGGATGATGCTGCAGCAGGAAAAACCATGCGATTATGTCATAGCAACAGGTGTCACTCATTCAGTGCGAGATCTGTGCAAGGCAGCATTTGATTGCGTAGGCCTCGATTATGAGAGATATGTGAAAGTTGACCAAAAACTTATACGGCCAGCAGAAGTGGATATTTTGGTGGGAGACTCATCCAAAGCAAGAAGAGAAATAGGCTGGCAGCCAGAAGTCAGCTTTGAGCAACTAGTCAAAATGATGGTTGATGCTGACACAAAAACCCTAAAAGAAAGCCCATGAACGCACTTGTAACTGGAGCATCAGGATTTGCTGGCAAACATCTTTGCAGGCACCTTCTGTCCCTGGGAATCCAGGTTCACGGGCTGACAAGAAAACCTTTGCCCACACATGGAGTAGTAGTGCACCAATCGGACATACTGGACAGGGAAAACCTCAAACTAGTTGTTGAAAAATCAAGGCCTGATTACATATTTCATCTTGCTGCAATCAGCTCGGTCAGGAAAAGCTTCCAAGAGCCAGACCTGACAAGAAAAACTAATGTTGATGGCACACGCAACATCCTTGATGCAGCAAGCGAAAAAGCCAAAAATGCAAAGATCCTGCTGGTCAGCACATCTGAAGTTTACGGCGAGCAAGAACGTATGCCGATAACAGAAAAGCAAGAGCCAGATCCGCTGAACCCATACGCAGAATCCAAACTGGAGATGGAGCGCTTGTGCGAGTCATACGAGGTCGATTACATAATAGCTCGCAGTTTTACGCACACAGGACCTGGACAATCACAGACATTCTTCTGCAGCGAATTTGCCAAGGCAATCGCAGAGATTGAAAAGGACATTCGGAAACCAGTGCTCACATATGGAGATGAAAAAATTGTAAGGGACCTGACTGATGTGCGAGACGTCGTACAGGCATACCTGCTGCTGCTTGAGCATGGCAAAAACAGGGAAATCTATAATGTGTGCAGCGGCAAGGGACTGTCGATTCGAGAAATTATGTCAATACTGACTGGATTGAGCAGCAAGACAATAGAGACTCGGCAAGACACTTCAAAGGCAGGCAGAAGCATACGAACAATGATAGGAAG
>JBDRIZ010000068.1:0-4011 GCA_043815525.1 Candidatus Woesearchaeota archaeon | reverse complement strand
TTATAGGCATTTGCGATCTCCAAAAGGATAAGGGTGATCAAGGCAGTTGTCCTTGCATAGACAAAGTCCTTGTTAAGCAGATTGAACATGATATAAAACACTGATAGGGTTATCAATGTCATGGACATGCCTGCGATCACGCACCAAGCAATCAACGAGCGGTTCAGTATCTCCTTCTTCTTCCTTGGCCTCTCGTCCATCACATCCTTGGAATAAGGAGTGACAGAAAGTGTTATTGCAGGCAAATCATCAGTAACAAGGTTCATAAACAGTATCTGCATAGCCAAAAGCAGGGGGATATGCCACCCCAACAATGGGGACAGCAAGACCCCAACAAACAGAACAGAAAGCTCAGTTATCTTGCAGGAGAGAATGTAGCTCACAAATTTTCTTATGTTCTTGAAAATGCTCCTTCCCTCCTTTATTGCATACACAATTGTCGCAAAGTTATCATCCCTCAGAGTCAAGTCTGCGACAGAACGAGAAACATCAGTCCCGTTTTTGCCCATCGCAACCCCGATATGTGCCTCTTTTAGCGCAGGAGCATCATTGACCCCGTCCCCAGTCATTGTGACGATTTCGCCATTCATCTTAAGAGCCTTGACAATCTTCAGCTTGTGCTCGGGCCTTACTCTCGCAAATATGGAAACCTGGGAAACAATCTTCGACAGCTCCTCTTCAGAAACCCTGTCCAAATCATCACCATCCATACTACTACCGTGCAGCCCAATCTTCTCTGAAATAGCAAGGGCAGTAGCCATATTGTCCCCAGTTATCATTTTCACATCTATGCCAGACCTCAAACATGCCTGGATGGCATCCTTGACCTCATCTCTTGGAGGATCTTCAATACCTGCAAAACCGACAAACACCAGGTTTTCCTCAAAATTGCGCTTTGAGAAGACCTGCACCTCCTTGTAAGCAAAGGCGATAGTTCTAAGGCCCTCTGCAGCCATCAACCTGTTGTTCTCAATTATCCTTTTCCTTTCCCTTCCCGCAAGAGGACATACCTTTTTTTTCCTCTGGATATACTTGCATTTTTTCAGCAGGAATTCCAAAGCACCCTTGGAATAAACAAAATTGCCAGCGTCAGACTCGCACAGGACACTCATCACTTTTCTTTGAGAATTAAAAGGAATCTCTTCCACTCTTCTCAACATCAGATCTTCCCTGTAAACGCCTGCTTTTGAAGCCAAAACAAGCAAGGACGCCTCTGTAGGGCTTCCGGCAATGCGAAAAACCATGCCCTCACCAGCCCTTTCGATCTTGGAATCATTGCACAAAACCGCACACTTAATGAGGTTACACAATACCTTTTCCGGACAGACTTTCCTATTCCCAATCAAGAACGTCCCAATCCCTTCATAACCTGTTCCTGAAACCTCAACAAACCTGCCATCCAGAAATATCTTCTTGACAGTCATCTCGCCCTTTGTGATCGTCCCAGTCTTGTCAGAGCAAACAACAGTTGTTTCGCCAAGAGTCTCTATGATTGACATCCTGTTGACCACAGCATTATGCTTGGCCATCCTATAGGCACCTACAGACAAGGCAGTTGTCAGAACCACAGGAAGGCCCTCAGGAAACGCGGCAACTGACAGGGCAATTATCAAAATCAGGGTATCAAAGAACAAATCCTCTGAAAAAGGCTTTCCCATGAATACAGCAATTCCTGTAAGCAGGGAAAAAAAAACTGCCAGCATTATCATGAACCTGGTAATGCTGTTGACCTTTTCCTGCAGGGGCAACTCCTTTTCAGCAACAGAGATCATCCCGGCAATGCCCCCAAACCTAGTGTTCATGCCAGTATGAAGAACCTCAGCAATGCATCTGCCGTTTACAACAAAACACCCCATAAACACCATATTCTCGTCAGAATAATCCCTTTTGCCTGTTGAGGATTTTTTTCTTATCTCTTTTGATTCGCCAGTCAGCACAGACTCGTCAATAAGCAAGTCCCTTTCCTCAACAAGGACGCAGTCCGCAGGGATCTTCTCCCCACTGCGCAAGACAATCCAATCACCGGGGACAATCTCACTTGAGGGAATCTCCTTTTCCTTGCCATCCCTCATGACAATCGAGACAGGCATCAGCATATTCTTCAATGAATTGATAACCTTCTCTGCCCTGTATTCCTGAAAAAACCCAGTGGCTATCACAATCGTGATCACTACCATGATAGTGTAAGCGGTTATGGACTTACCAACAAAAAAAGAAATAATCGCTGCAGCTACCAACAGGTAAACAATAAAATTATTCCTAACCTGCCTGGCAAGTATCCTTAGCGGAGAAGACAGCGAGAGTTCCCTAATCTCGTTTAAGCCGTACTGCCCAAGCCTTTTTTTGGCATCGGTCTCGGACAATCCCCCTTTTTCCATGCATGCATCTTGAAAGGGGTGGCTTAAATACTTAACGGGCAAAAAAACCGTCTTGCCAACAGCAGCTCGCACTTAAGGTTTGCCAGCTATTCCAACAGAATTTTTCCCAAAATTTGGCTGCAGCCTAACCTTTCAACCAGTGTAGTTATAGCCCAGCACATTGTAGAAACCCACATGCTGAGAGTCGAGCAGAAAAAAATCATTACCCTTATCAGTAATGTTTGCTATCTTGTAGTTGGTCGTTGAAATTGAACCGAAGTAAAGGTAGTCAACAGAGCTTTTGTTCAAAATCTCCTCGCCATAGATGTACAGCTCGTTAGTGTCCACAAGAGTCTCTATGCCGTAGGCATGACCGGACAGGTCGCCCTCAAGCCTCGAAAGGAATGATGGCGCAAGAGGATTCGCAGCATAGGTCTTTTTCTCAAGATGATCATTCAGGCTGGTTATATTCCACGAGGTTACGTTGCTTTTGACAATAGGCCTGACTATCTTGCCGTTGCTTCCGATCAGATAAACAGGGTCCTCAAAACCCTCAACAGGCAGGCTCGCAGAAGCAGTAAAAACAGTCCTCCAGCTGGCAGTCTGTTTTTTATCCACAAGGGACATGTTTATTGTGGCAGTAACAGAGACAAGCCAAGGACTGGATTGCTGCATGCTGACGTTTACAATGTTCAGGCTGATATTCAAGTCAATTTCACGAGCAAGCAGTTCCATCTTAGCTGTCCAGTCAATAAAGGTCTGGTTCAGCATAAGACTGACAGACTCGTTGCCAACAGTGCCGTTGATAAGGGCTGCAGTGAAATCAGAAGTAGTGTCGTCAAGAAAATTGCCAGTTACCCCAATGTTATCAACCAGCGAGAGAAAAGCGCGAAACGAAGAGATGTACAGAGCACGGTCCAAGTCCTTTTTGACGCTCTTCACAAACTCATTCATCGTGTTCAGCCGCATCTCCACAGAATCCATCGCAGAACTCTGATCGTACCTGACATAGAACGCAAAAGTCCCGACAAACAAGGCTGCCAGAACAACAGCAAGGATAGTGAAAAAAGCAGCTTTCATTTCCAGACCCTCACACTCACGATGCTTGGGCCCCACATGCTTGGAACCTCACTAATTGAGAGGCTGTCCAAAACCACGTCATTTTGGCCGACTCGCACAGCAAGCGAGCCATCAGAGTCAAAATCAAGATTACAGAAAAGCTCGTGGCTTGACTGGTCAATGGCATCAGTCACAGAATAGTTGTCGTAAGTGCACCTCTTTGTTCCGTTGTAACCAGACGGAATAAGGATGTTTGCAGTAGATCCGTCATCAAAGGACAAGGTCCAGTTGCAGCCTTCAGCAGCAGCATACACATCGCTGTAACCAACAGTGTTGCTGACAAGGACAGAATAAATCAGCCGATTATGCGTTGAGCCTGTTGAAGAGTTGTCAGGAGAAAGCCCAGTCTTGACAACCACTGTGTTGTTTTGGTCATACTCAAACAAGTCAGGAGGGATCATGACAACAAAAGGGTCGCCCAGCCGGCCGTAGTCAACAAAGATATCAGACAGGCTAAAAGCCTGATGCCACAGGCTATTCTGCAGCGAGACATTATCAGTCCACTTGTCAGCAGAGTAGCTGGTTGCATAAAGAC
>JBDRIZ010000067.1:0-4411 GCA_043815525.1 Candidatus Woesearchaeota archaeon | reverse complement strand
GGACAGAATGTAGAAAGATTGGGTGTTGTTGATAAGTCAAAAGTACAGTTGTTTTTTGACCAGAAGACAGAGGGCTATATTTTGCAATTGCTGGATTTTTCAATTGGCTGCGTTGAAGAACACTATCAGAAATTTATCAGGAAATACGACATTTTAATCAAAGATAAAATAGCACACTTATAATCCCATATTTGCTGTCTGGCTCAAAAATACAGCAGCTCAGGAAATAGATTTTTTCAGAGAGTGAATCTAACCGGTTCCTCTCTTTTTTTGTCTGCTGAAAAGGAGGTGGTTTATGTTGAGCAAAAAGGCTCAGGAAATTCTGCAAAAATTGACTCGGTCTGAAAAAAACAACATCAGAAAAATGAATGCATTTGGAAAGAGCCGGTTTATCACGGAAGGATTTGGCAGCAAGTCAGAAAAGTTCGGCATTTCCTTTGGTTTGTTTCCATTGTGGGTTATGGAAGTTCTGGATGAAGTAGCAAAAGAATAAGGGGGTGTTATGCAGTTATTCAAGAATTACTTTGGCAATGAGGTAAAGATTCATCTTGTCCGTGAAAACAATCCAGCAAAGGAATGTTTGGTTAAAAGCTCAAAAGATGTTTACGAATTAGTTAAGGATGAGCTAAAGAAAGCCGACAGAGAGATATTTCTTGCAGTCTCTCTTAACACCAGGAATAAGGTCTTGGGCATTAACACGGTTTCAGTTGGCAGTCTGAATGCCAGCCTTGTGCATCCGAGAGAGGTATTTAAGCCTGCAATACTGCAAAATGCTACAGGTTTAATTCTTGTTCACAACCATCCTTCCGGAGAAGAGAAGCCAAGCAGAGAAGATTTGGAGATTACTGCAAGATTAGTGGAAGCAGGCAAGCTGATTGGAATTGATGTAATTGATCATATCATCGTTGGCAATAAATTTTACAGCTTTGCAGATAACGATTTGATTAAACATAGTTAAGGGGGGTGATTTTATGTGGATAAGAAATGAGGACAGAAAATGTCAGGAAGTATTGGATGAGGTTGAAATTGATGGAAGTTTGTGGGTTGAAATCTCAGATAAGAAAGGAGTAGAAGATGTACAGTCCAGTTTTGAACGAGAGTTTGATAAGAACAATATACCGGCTGAAGCGTGTATGGAAAAAACCAATGACAGAGATTGCAGAAGAGTTAATCAAAAAATCTCTCTGCGCAGTTGAGAAAAATTTTGTGTGTCAGGCTTGTGTGACAGAAGGAAATAACGATTGCGCGAACTGCTATCTTGCCAACGGCAGATGTAAATCGAAAGGAAAAGAAGATGAGCATAATAATGAAAAACAGAGTTAGGAGTCCAATATTAAAAACACAGATAGTAGTCGAGTTGTTTGTTCATGCAAAATATGCTGTCCTGGCCTTTGTATCCCTATGGCTGTCTGCAATGTTCACAAGAGGAAGCAATCAACTCATTGCTTTGGCAGTCATATTTGGCTTGAAATGGATATTTGAAGGCCTAAGACAGACAATTCAAATCTTTATAGAAAGGGGGTGAACAGAATGAATCTGAATGAGTTAGCTAATGGCAAAACCATCATCAGTATTGCCGGAGAAGAAGTTGAAGTAAATGCCTCTGACGCTGTTAAGGAAACTGTAAAAAGAATCCTTCAGGAGAAAGGCATTGATTCCTTCACTATTCTCGTTGATGGTAAGGAGATTGTTGCAACAAGCGATCTGCCGGAAACCTTTGATGATCATGAAATCGAGGTTAAAAGGTACGTCAAGGCAGGCTGCTAAGTAGTTCTTGGTGGGGGAGAGAGATTTTTCTCTCCCCTTCCATTATTAAGAAAGGAGTTGTCAGAAATGATAGATGTAAAGCTCGTAAAACAAGCTCAGGAAAGACCAATAGAGATACAAGTCATAGATAAGTCATGGCGTGATTATGTAGATAGTATAAAAGAAAACATATTCAGGATTCCATTCAAAGGCAATTACAACGCTTTGATAAAAGACGACTATATCTTTATTGAAGGATACTGTGGATTGCTTCTCATAGACAAGGTTTACTACAGCCACAAGAGCTATTTATTGAAGAATCAGGTAAAGCATTATCCTTTTAGGATATACGGAATGTATGACAAAAGAGGCTGGTTTGAGGGCTTTGTGGCTCAGCCTGAAATAGGCTTCCATTACATGGGCATGACTGCTGAGCAAGGGCACACCATATGCACAGGAGATATCGAATATCCTAAGATAGACTCCATTGACGCGTTAAAGGAAGTGTCGTTAAAGATAATACATTCATTCAGGCTGATTAACATGGAATCTTTAGGAGCAGTGTTTTTGCCTGATGACTACCCAAAGCTGAAAAGCATATTTTCAAACAAGGATGAAGATTCAAGGGTAAAGTTTGAGAAACTGCTTAATGAAGGATTAATTGAGGAAATCCTTTAGAGGAGGTGATAACTATGTTTCAGGGAGCTATTTACGACCGTCAAAACAGAATAAAAGACTTAAAAATACCTAATGTAGCCTCAGTAGTGGGCTGTGGAGGCACAGGTTTCTGGACAGCAGTGTTTCTTGCCATGTCTGGAGTAGAGGAGTTAATCCTTGTTGACCCTGACACGCTTGAGACATCCAATCTTAACAGACTGCCGCTGAAAGAAGACTCCGTAGGAGTAAAAAAGACTATTGTCACGGGAGATTTTATCAACAGCATAAGAAAGCCAATAAGGATAGAGGTTCACAACAAGAGCATAAAAAAAGCAAAGGATTGTGGCATACTCCGCGGAACTGTCTTTTGCTGCACAGACAACTTAAAGAGCCAGCAGATTATCTGTGCCTACTGCAAGAAAAACGACATTCCTTACCAAAGGATAGGATATGACGGCACAGTGTTAAACGTGTCAAAGGCCTTTCCTCTCTCATTTGAAGAATCAGCTAATCAGGATGGCTATACTGTAACGCCATCATGGGTAATCCCAGCAGTATTGGCAGCTTCTATAGGTGTGTCATCTAAGCTTTACAAAGAGCTGTGCATAATGGATGACATTGGGAAGATTCACATCCAGAACTGCTCTTATGTTCCAGAGAAAATATTAGATGATGCAAAGGAAGAGGAGAGAGATGAAATAATGGACAACATCCATGATTATATACCTGATAGCTATGGCTGTTGTGAGGATTGTGACAGGGTTAATCCTGATGATGGCTATGGCTACTGCGGGGATTGTCAGGATAAGTATAGCGAGGAAGAAATAGAGGAAATAAAGGAAGGGGCAAGAGAGGAAGGATTTAGACGAGCAATAGAACAGATTGAATCAGGAGGAATTGAGGATAAAGATTTACGCTCTGCTCTCAAAAGCTGGAAGGAAAGAAAGGAGGCTGTAAATGTTTAGTTTAGAGAAAAGTCTAACCAAAGACAGCAACATACTAAAAGTGAAAGTTAAGAATTATGGTGAATGCGGCTACTCTTTAGACCCGGAGAATAAAGTAATTCTTAACATCCCATGGGCAGTATGGAGCCAGTGGCTCTACATCTCACAACAAATAGGCAATAAGGAATGGGGAGGTGTGTTTTCGGTTAAAGGGGATATTGTTACTAACTTCAAAATACCAAAACAGGAAGTAAGCTCATCTGACTGCGAGTTCAAAGAGGAGCTTGGCGGTGACGGGATAATACATTCCCATCACGATATGGGAGCGTTTCATTCCTCACAGGACGATACCCACGCGCGAAACCTATACACTTACAGCATTGTAATATCAAACAAGGAATGCGAGGCAACAAAAAGATTAAAGTTGCCTTGCGGGGCCTTTGGCTATGTAAAAGTAGGGCTTACTCTTATTGAATGCCCTGATTTAGATCTTTCAAAAATAACTGAGAAAAAACAGGAGCTTCTGCCAGAGAGATACCATAAAAATCAACAGCGGGAATTGGACCTTGGACTTGATGAATTTCCCTGCTACAGGTGTGAGAGTTTTAAATGCAAGACGTGCAACGTTGCTATGAGGGGCAAAGATGGAGAGCTATTGCCCTTCTGCGAGTTCTGCGAGGATTACAATTCTTGCAATTTATGTCCAAAACTGGCTATGTATCTTGACAATTATCCAGAGGACAGAGAACACTTTGAATATCTATACGCCAACAAACTATAGGGGGTGAAAGATGTGGAACAAACCAACAAAGGAAGAATTAGAAAAGATACCTGCATTTTACTCAACAGAAGAAGTGCCTCTCAAGGAAAAACTGATTGTGATGCACTTTTTCATTGGCGGATGTGATTGGTATGCTACTGAGTATTCTCCGGAAGAAAAATGCTTCTTTGGGTTCGCCATTCTTAATGGTGATTTAGAAATGGCAGAATGGGGATATTTCAGCCTTGAGGAATTAAGCAGTTTAAAGGTGAGCTTTCTTGAGGTTGATAAGGATTGTCACTGG
>JBDRIZ010000066.1:0-5410 GCA_043815525.1 Candidatus Woesearchaeota archaeon | reverse complement strand
ACGATGTTTTTTGCAATGTAGCGGCATGCGTATGCTGCGCTTCTGTCAACCTTGCTTGGGTCTTTTCCAGAAAATGCTCCTCCTCCGTGGCGTCCCATCCCTCCATAGGTGTCAACGATGATCTTTCTTCCAGTGACTCCTGAGTCTCCTTCAGGCCCGCCTATGACAAACCTTCCTGTTGCGTTGATGTATATCTTTGTCTTGCTGTCCAGATAATGTCCGCACACTGGCTTTATTACTTTTTCTGTAATCTCTTTTTTCAGCTCTTCCTCTGAAATGTCATCGACATGCTGCTGTGCAATGACTACAGCATCAAGCCTTTTTGGCTTTCCGTTGTCGTATTCCACAGTCACCTGAGATTTTCCGTCAGGCCCAAGACCCTTGACCTGGCCTTTCTTCCTCACTTCAGCTAACTTCATGCAGAGCTTGTGCGCAAGAATTATCGGAAGAGGCATGAGTTCTGGTGTCTCGTTGCATGCAAACCCAAACATCATTCCCTGGTCTCCTGCTCCCTGCTCGTGGATTCCTGCTTCTGTAACTCCCTGTGAGATATCTGCGCTTTGTGCGTGTATTGAGACCCACACCCCTGCGTCCTCGCAGTCAATCCCGAATCTTGGGTCTGTGTATCCTATCTGGTAGAGTGTTTCACGGACAATCTTCTGAACATCCGCGTACCCCTGGGTTGTGACCTCTCCAGCAACGTGCACTGTTCCGGTGGTTGTCAGGCACTCAATAGCCACTCGTGACTGCGGGTCCTGCTTGTACAATTCGTCCAGGATTGCATCAGATACCTGGTCGCATACCTTGTCCGGATGCCCTTCTGTGACAGATTCGCTTGAAAAAAAGTATTTTCCTTGCCTCATTCTTTCTACCTCCAATATTGTGTTTGCCTGAAATCCAGGTGATATAAATAGTTTGCTGCAATATTTATTCATATAGGAATATCAGGGAAAGTGCCCAGAAACATATTTATACTGACAGTACTGCCTGGATACTATGAGGTCTTTGGCAATCTGCTTATGCTTGCTCCTTATTGTTTCTTGCAGTAACTGCCCTGACTGCATCTGCCCTGCTGGCGACTGCAAGTGCCCAGACCTTGAGTGTCCGCCTTGCGTGCAATCAGAGTTCAACCTTGAGAAGTGCCCAAAGATCATTATCACCAAGAATGTTACATTCACCAGGTATGTATGCGCTGATGGCCAGGTCGCAGAAAAGGCCTCTGACTGCAGCCCTGTACCCATGCTTAACTACACCCCTATTGAGTCAAATGAGAATAACACCCTTATTGAGTATGTGACTGTGGAGCCAGCATGTGTTTATGGTGCGCAAGGTGGGGCTGTTAGGTTCAAGGTTGGTTCTATAGCATCAAAAATAGAGTTCCAGACAAGGACTACTGCTGATTACAGGACTGTTTACACAGACACAAACCTATACGAGGCAACAAGGTACTTTGCTATTGGCCAAGACCTTAACACCCATTTCAGTATCCCGGAAAACAATGGCTACTTGTTCAGGATAAAGTTTTTTTTCCCCTCATACAACCTGACCCAGTACTCAAATGAGCATGTGCTTGATGGCCGTCCGGGTTCCACGTACACCACGAAAAACTGCTAGACTACTGATTTTAGGGCGGCGATTGCCACTTCTATCTGCTTTTCTGTCGGCTCTTTTGTTGTAAGTTTCTGAACAGCAAGGCCTGGCCAGAGGACTGCAGCGAAAACTCTTTTTTTCTCGAATTTTGGGCTCTGCCTTAGCAGTTCGTATGATATCCCTGCGATTATTGGCAGCACTAGAAGTCTCGCGACAAAGAGTATTGGGTACTTGACCAAGAATCTTGCGGTCGCAAGCCCTGGATACAACTTGAAGAGCAGCACTGGCACAAATGAGAACACTGCTATTCCAACAATTATCACAAATAGCATGAAGGATGTTCCGCACCTTGCGTGGGCTGTGCCATATTTCTGTGCGTTCTTCACTGTCAGGCTTTTTCCGTGCTCGTATGCTGCAACAGCCTTATGCTCTGCTCCATGGTACTGGAAAAGTACTTTTATGTCTTTCATGAATCCTATCAGCCATATGTACATAATCAGCACAGAAAGCTTTACCACACCATCAACCAGGTTGAATGCGATTGGTTTTGCCTGTTCCTTTAGTCCAAGCCCGTAGGTTATGACATAAGGCAGGAACACAAATAGGAACAGGGCAAGCACGACAGCTGCTGTGATAGTTACGGCTACCATCCCCTTGCCCAGTTTCTCATCCTCTCCAGCAGCTTCCTGGCCAGACCACTCGAGTGTCTTTATGCCGAGTACAAGGAGCTCGATAAGGTTTACGAATCCTCTGACAAGTGGCCATTTCAGGAATTTGTGATTGTCCGAGAAAAGCTTCACTTTTTCTTTCTTTATCTTTATCTTTCCGTTCTTTCTTATGGCTGTAGCGACCTTGCTGCCGCAGCGCATCATCACCCCTTCAATCACTGCCTGGCCGCCCACGAGTTTCATGAGAATTTCGCATATCCCTCTCGTTATAAATCTTTTGTTGAACGATAGATATTTATATCATCTGCGTTTAGCTTTCCCGGGGTGATATGATGCAGAACAGAATAGAGGAGCTGAGACGTCAGATAAGGGTTCTTGAGTGGGACCGGGAAAGGAATCAGCTTAATATAGCGAAGATTGTTTATCTCAATAAGCTTAAGGAAGAGTTGTCAAATCTTGAACAGGGGCCTGCCGAATTGCTGGTAAATGAAGTATAATCTTTTTCTATCTTTCTTGAGTGTCTCCGCACTGCTTTCCGTTAGTTTTATAAACAAATACCTGTTTTCCAGATTTTTCCCAGACACTATTGATGTGCAATAGGAGGGTAGAATGGATCAGAAAAGCGTATTAAAAGTTCTCTTGGAACTAAAGTCGCAGAAAAAGCGCAACTTTGCCCAGTCTTACGACCTTATAATCAACCTAAAGAACCTTGACTTGAAAAAGCCGGATCAGCAGATTGAGTTGTTCGTTAACCTGCACAACACTGTTGGCAAAAAGCGGAAGGTTGGTGTATTTGTTGCGCAGGAGCTTTTGCAGCAAGCGCAGCAGGTAAGCGACAAGGTTGTGTTTATTGATGACTTCCCGAACTACCAGGATAAGAAGTCCATTAAAAGGCTTGCCAAGGATATTGACTTCTTCGTTGCCCAGGCGACAATAATGCCAAAGGTGGCTTTGCAGTTTGGAAAAGTGCTTGGTCCAAGGGCCAAGATGCCTAATCCCAAGCTTGGCTGTGTGGTGCCTCCGCAGGCAAACCTCAAAGCGCTGGTTGACAAATTGCAGAAGGTAATTGTCGTGAAGGTAAAGACGCAGCCTGTTGTTCAGGTTATGGTTGGTACTGAATCAATGCCTGACGCAGAGGTGGTAGATAACATAATGACTGTCTATGGTAACGTCGTAAGCCATCTTCCAAGTGAGAAGAACAACATAAAAAGCATCTATTTGAAGACTACCATGGGAAAACCCTTTCGCCTGGACGCAGAAAAACAGTCTGGCAGGGCTGAGAAAAAACAGGAAAAATCTGGGGCGCATGTTGCAGGAGAGCAAAACGCGCAAGTATCCCATGAGAAGAAATCCAGCAGTATAGAGAATCATGACTCCAATGAGGTTATAGGACAATGAGCCATGTTGCAACTTACAAGAAGGATGTTGTGGCAAAGATTCAGAAGTGCATAATTGATTTTCCGATAGTCGGAGTAGTGAATGTGGAAAACCTTCCTGCTCCGCAGTTGCAGCGCATGAGGCAGAAGCTTCGCGAGAGAGTTGTGCTCTTCATGGCGAAGAAGAGGCTCATGAAGATTGCCCTTGAAAATGCCAAGGAAAACAAGCCTGGAGTGGAAAGGCTTGCTGAGGCGTTCACTGGCATGCCTGCGATGATATTCACAAAAGAGAATCCTTTTTCGCTTTTCAAAGTGCTCAAGCAGAACAAGTCCAACGCTCCAGCAAAGGCAGGACAGCTTGCCCCTCACGACATTGTCGTGTCTGCAGGCCCGACAAGTTTTGCTCCTGGACCAATCATCGGCGAATTGGGCCAGTTCGGCATTAAGACCCAGGTGGAGTCAGGAAAGATAACTGTAAAACAGGACACTGTTGTGTGCAGGCAAGGCCAGCCAATAAAGGACAAGCTTGCTGCTCTTCTCGTCAGGTTGGGCATAGAGCCGATGGAAGTTGGATTGGACTTGACTGCAACCTATGAAGATGGTGTTATCTTTAAGAAGGATGTCCTTGATATTGATGAGGATCAGTTTATGGCAAGACTGGTGACTGTTCATAACCAGGCGATGGCTCTTGCTCTCGAGATAGGGTATGCGTCTGTCTCCACAATCAAGAAGCTCTTGTCTGTGGCGCATCTGGAGGCAAAATGCCTTGCCATCGAAAGGAACATAATCACATCAGATACTGTGAAGGAGATGCTGGCAAAAGCAGAGCTCGGGGCAGCTGCCTTGAGTTCCCGATGATAGTTTTGAGTGGAGGTAGAAAATGGAATATATTTATGCGGCAATGTTGTTGCATAAGGCAGGCAAGGCCGTGGACGAAGCCGGAGTAAAGAAGGTCTTAGAGGCTGCAGGAGTGCAGCCTGATGAGTCCAGGATTAAGGCTGTTGTTGCAAGCCTCGAAGGAGTGGATATCGCTGAAGTTGTTAAGAATGCGCAAGCCGCTCCGGTAGCAGCCGCTCCTGCAGCGCAACCTGCAAAGCAGGAGAAGAAGGAAGAGAAGAAGGAAGAGAAGAAGGAAGAGATGGCTGCTGCAGCAGGGCTTGGAGCTTTGTTTGGCTAGGGATGACTCTTGGAGCAAGAAGACTTAAAAAAAGTTGACGAGATAAAAAAGAATATCCAGCAGCTTAGAGATAGTCTGAACGTTATTGACAGCCAGAAGGAAGAATGGTTTAGGAAAAAGACTGAAGTAGGCAAAGAGATACGCTCCCTTATTGATCAAGCACGTCATTCCAAGGAGCGGCGGAATTCTTTGACAGACTCTGTAAAGAAGGCAAAAGACGAGCGCCAGAGGCTTGTTGGAGAACTCAGGGAGAAGTCTGAGCTTCTCAGGCAGCTTCAGACAGACAAGGAGTCTGCAATCAGGAAGTACAATATAAAGGGCAATCCCTCATTCATAAAGGATGAGATTGACAGGCTTGAGTACCAGCTTGAGACAAGCGTGATGTCCTTTGAAAAGGAGCAGCTGCTTATGAAGAAGATCAAGGACCTCCGCAAGCAGTACGCGGAGCTGTCGAGCGTGAGCAAGGTATGGGACCAGATCCGAGAGCTGACAAAGGATGTCAGGTCCTTAAAGAAGCTTGCTGACGAGAACCACAGGAAGGTGCAGCAGTCTGCAAAAGAGAGCCAGGACTTTCACGAGAAGATTCTTGCTTCCGGCAA
>JBDRIZ010000065.1:0-5484 GCA_043815525.1 Candidatus Woesearchaeota archaeon | reverse complement strand
AGCTCTTTGTTCAGAAATCGTGTTATTGTGTTAAGCTTCATCCCATGTATGCTGGCCTTTCCTCTTCCATCTGTTTTGCCCTTGCAGAAGAGAAGTGCTTGCCGATTTCCTGGTACGCTTTTTGGATGTCTTTTGTTATGGATGGAGGTACTTTTTTCATTGCAAGGTCAAAGTGCTCAGTGCTTATTGTGTCTGCCTTTATGTCCTGTCGCAGCGCAAGCATTGCCGCTTCCCTGCAAACTGCCATGATGTCTGCTCCGACGTATCCTTCAGTTTTTTCTGCTAATTCTTTTATGTCAACCCCTTTTAGGGGCATTCCTTTTGTGTGCACCTTGAATATCTCCTCTCTTGCTTTTTTTTCTGGCGGCGGAGTCAGTATTATCCTGTCAAATCTTCCGGGCCTGAGTAGGGCTGTGTCGAGTATGTCCGGCCTGTTTGTTGCTGCTACTATCACCACATCGTTTAGCTCCTGAAGCCCGTCCATTTCCGTTAAGAGCTGGTTCACTATCCTTTCCGAGACATGGCTGTCTGATGATACTCCTCTTCCTGGCGCGAGCGAGTCTATCTCATCAAAGAATACTATTGAAGGGCTTGTCTGTCTTGCTTTTTCAAAAACTTTTCTTACTGCTTTTTCGCTTTCCCCAACCCATTTGGATAGTAGCTCTGGCCCTTTTACCGGTATGAAGTTTGCCTCTGATTCTGTGGCCACTGCTTTTGCCAGCAGGGTTTTTCCTGTTCCCGGAGGCCCGTATAGCAATATGCCTTTTGGTGGTTTGACTCCAAGCCTCTTGAATGCCTCTGGGTTTTTTATTGGCCACTCGACTGCCTCTACCAATTCTTGCTTCACGTCTTCGAGGCCCCCTATCTGCTCCCATTTAACGTTTGGTGCCTCAATTAGCACTTCCCTTAGCGCACTTGGCCTTACAACTTTTAGCGCCTCTTTTATGTCTGCTTTTGTCACTTTGAGTTTTTCCAGCAGATCCTTTGGTATTGCTTCGTCTTCCTGGAGCTGCATCTCTGGCAGCACTCTTCTTAGGACTATCATCGCTGCTTCCTTCACAAGCGACGCAAGGTCTGCTCCCACGAATCCGTGAGTTATTGCAGCCACCTCTTTGAGCTTGACATCTTTTGCGAGAGGCATGTTTCTCGTGTGAATTTTAAGGATGTTCAGTCTTCCTTCCTTGTTTGGCACTCCTATCTCTATCTCCCTGTCAAACCTGCCAGGTCTTCTGAGTGCCGGGTCAAGCACGTTTGGTATGTTTGTTGCAGCTACAACCACGACTTTGCCCCTGCTTTGAAGTCCGTCCATTAGCGCAAGAAGCTGTGCCACGACTCTTCTCTCGACTTCTCCGTGCACTTCCTCTCTTTTTGCTGCTATTGCGTCTATCTCATCAATGAATATTATGCTTGGAGCGTTCTTTTCTGCGTCTTCGAACTTCTTCCTGAGATTCTCCTCAGACTGTCCATAATATTTGCTCATGATCTCTGGTCCGTTTATCAGGAGGAAGTGTGAGTTTGTCTCGTTTGCCACAGCTTTTGCAAGCAGAGTCTTTCCAGTTCCAGGTGGGCCGTGCAAAAGCACTCCCTTTGGCGGCTCGATGCCGAGTGTTTCGAAAATCTCCGGGTGCTTGAGCGGCAGCTCCACCATCTCTCTTACCTTTTTCATCTCTTCTTGCAATCCCCCTATGTCTTCATAGCTTATGTCAGGAACTCTTTCCTCTTTTTCAAGGTCCACTGCCTCGGAGCTGAGGTTTATCTCTGTCTCGTCTGACACGAAAACAGAGGCTTTGGGATTGGTTTCAACAACTATGAATTTGAGGTCTGAGAATCCGAATCCTCCCATGAATCCGCCGATTATCTCCTCGTCAAGCAGCTTGAAGAAGTCGTCCACGTCTACTGACGGGTTGCTTGACATCGCTGTCCTTCTTCGCTTTGTTCCCCCTATCGCGATTATGTCTCCTTTTGTGACTGCCCTTCCGAGCAGTCCCTGCTTGAATATCATTGGTGATGCTTTGATTATAATCCCTTTTTTCGCAGGTGCTATTGAGATTCTTTTTGCTTCTTTTATGTCTCCTTTGCGGACCTTTGTCATCTCTCCGATTCCTGTCTTTGCGTTTCTTCTGGTTATTCCGTCCATTCGTATGATGTTTAGCCCTATGTCTCCGGGGTAAGCCCTGTCAACTATCACTACTGTCTTCCTCTCTCCTTCGATTTCCACAAAGTCGCCTGGCCTTACTCCTATGTCTTTCATGAAGTTGGAGTCAATTCTTACTATTCCCTTGTTTACGTCATCCTGTATCGCTTCTGCGACTTTTAGTTGTATCTCCTTGTTTGCCATAGTTTGCAGATTAATTTCTTATTATTGATAAATCTTTTGCTAAAGAAGCTATTTTATGTTTGGTGTGAGTTTTGGCAATGGTATTGGTGGTGGAAGGTTGACTTCCCTGCTTAGGATAAGCGCCTGCACGTTGCACCTTGCTAGCAGGTGGTTCACGATTGTTGAGAGCAACTCCTTGTTTATCTTGCGGTCTTTTTTCCATTCCTTTAGGACTTCCTGCACTTCTTTTTCGCTTGCGATGTAGGTTACATCTCCTGTGAGGGATATCAGTCCTACTTCTGGCTCGTAGTCTGAGCTGAAATCAAATATGAACTTGAGCGCTGGTTCCTTGTTGCTTCCAAGGGATAGGTCTTGTCTTGTGATGTCCTTTATTGAGACATTATTCTTGATGTTTATCTTTCCTTCCACTCCATGCATTCTTTCTGCACTCATCTTGTTGAAGTTGAATCCCACGATTGCCATGTTTTTTTCAGATATTCGCTCATTATTTAAAGGTTTTGGTGGGCTCGTGAAAACATATTTATACACTTGCAGCTACACGTTGGTAATGAAGAAATTATGGCTGCTGCTCACCGCGCTTGTTTGGGTGCCAAAAAGGGCATTGCGCCATACAAAATGAGCCTTTTTGTTGATGTCCATTGTCATCTTGACCTTCTTTTGGATATTGATTCTGTCATAGCGAGAGCAAGTTCAGCTGGTCTGAAGGTGATAATTGCTGCAGGAGTTGACCCTGTCTCTAACAGAAAAGTTCTGGAATTGGCAGCAAGATTTCCCCTTGTAAAAGCATCTCTTGGTCTCTACCCAATTGATGCCTTGGTTAACGAGGTTGCCACAGGAGAGTTTCATGCTCATCCAATAGGCTTTGACATTGACGAGGAAATAGGATTTATGCGGAAGAACTCTGCCAAGATTATTGCAATAGGAGAGGCAGGCCTGGACTATAAGACTGGCAAAAACAAGGAAGAGCAGCGAGGCTTGTTTGAGAAGCAGATTGAGTTGGCAAAATCCCTTGACAAGCCAATCATCGTGCATTCAAGGAAGGCTGAAGCAGAATGCGTTGAGATGCTTGAGTCTTCAGGCATAAAGAAGGTGTTGCTTCACTGTTTCTGCGGCTCGAAAGCGCTTGTCAAGAGGGCATACTCAAACGGATGGTATTTTTCTGTTCCTACAAATGTCGTTAGGTCAGAGCAGTTCCAGATCATGGTGAAATCCGTTGACATATCTCATCTTTTGACTGAGACAGATGCTCCTTGCCTGAGTCCTTTCAAGGGCCAAAGTAACGAGCCTGCTTTCATTGTTGAGGCTGTAAAAAAGATTGCTGAGCTCAAGGGAATGGACCAGACTGAAGCAGGGAACATTGTTTTCATGAATTACGAGCGCCTTTTTCTATAGAAACATTTTTATACGCAATATTCGTGTGTATCACCTGTGAAAATCACTATTGACACGAGGCATGACCATCCTGAGGATATCCGGAAGGTAATCGCTTTGCTTACCCATCTGTCTGGCAAAAGGCCAATGGCAAATTTTGAGACTTGTGAGAGCAAATCTTCGCAGACAAAAAACATCTTTGAGGAGCAAGGCACGCAGGAGACTGGGTTTGCCAGCATGTTTGGATCTGATGATAAGGAGCCTGACAGTCACGGTGCGGAACAAAAAGAAAAAATTGAGATAATCCCCTACTGAATCTCTATAAGTTTTGTTGAATCCTTCACAAGCTTGTTTGTTGTTGACTCATAGAGCCTTGCTTTCACAGTTTTTTCTAGGTCGAGGTCAGAGAAGCTGATGCTCGTTTCTATCGTGAATTCCCTTTGTTCTCCTTTGCCGACTCCAGGATCGTACCTCCAGTCCTCGCCTTCTTGGTGGTTGGAGAGTATGTCTTCTGTGTTGTCGTCCCAGGCGTATATCTTTATGATTGGTCTCACCCTGTTGCCGTTGTTTGTTATGCTTACTTTTATTGCTGTGGCTTTTGCCCAGGTGTCGGATTTCTTCAATATTGTGACCTCTTCTATTTTGAATTCGACAAGGTCAGGGTCTATTGGTCCTTCATTATCTTCTTGCGCAGCCTCTTGATCTGTCTCGACTGGTTCACCAGGAGCAGCTTCGTCGCTTGCAGTTGCGTTGGTTTCTGGAGTTGCCGCAAGCTGAGTTGTCTCTGTGATCTCTGCAGTTGCTTCATTAGGTGCTGCGGTTGTTGCTGCCGGTTCTTGCGGACTGATTGATGGTTCTTGGGTTACCATAGCTGTTGGTTCAGAGCAGCTTCTGGTGTTGTAGAACAGCATTCCAGCAAGTGCAAGAATCACGAATGTAAAGAATACTCTTTCAATTGTTCTTGGCCGGATTTTGAGTGTTATGTATTGGTCATGGTGGGCTGGTTTCGGTTCCGGGATTCTGAGTCCGTGGTCGCCTTCCATAGTGTCTGGTTTCTTCCTGCCAAATATATAAATATATCGCAACTGGCAAAGTTTTTTATACCATGTTCAAATAAGAGCCTTGCATGAGGTTTGAATTTTTCGAGCACACTGCTGATGCCAAGTTTCGCGCTTATGGCACGACTTTGGAGGAGGCCTTTGGCAATGCTGCTCTTGCAATGTTCAGCCTTATGGTTGATACGGAAAAGGTGAATCCTGTTTTGGAAAAGAAGATTTCCGTAGATGGTGCTGACGAGAAGGCAGTTCTCTATAACTTTCTGGAGGAGCTGTTGTTTCTTGTTGATTCCGAGTCTTTTCTTTTGCATTCTGTAAAAAAGCTGAAGATTCAGGGCCGGGAACTGACTGCAATCGTTGTTGGAGACACAGGCTCTGACAAGTATGAGACCCATGGCGACGTTAAGGCAGTTACCTATAATGAGATGGAAATAATAAAAGAAGAAGACAAGGTCAGCGTGCAGGTTGTTCTGGATATCTAGAGAAGGTTCTTCTTCACCCTTTTCATCCTCTCTCTTACAGGAAGTTCATACGGGCACTTCTTTTCGCATTCCCCGCACTCCTCGCACTCGTTTGCCTTTGCCCCTGGCATGTTTTTGTAGCGGTTTTTTGCCCATTCTGTGAGGCCATACCTGTGGTAGTACGCGTCCATGTTCATTGTTAGTGGTATGTTTATTCCTTTCGGGCAGGGCATGCAGTACTCGCACATCCTGCAGAAGT
>JBDRIZ010000064.1:0-4778 GCA_043815525.1 Candidatus Woesearchaeota archaeon | reverse complement strand
CGAAGACGGCTTTCCTACTTCACAAAGTTGGCTTCCGCCAACTAATAACCACGCAACGCCGTTCTGTCAATAACATTTATATAATTCAAGGATATCAGAATGCATATGAAAAAGCTCTATCGGTCTGAAAAGAACAAGATGATATTTGGAGTGTGCGGAGGAATAGGAGAATACTTTGAAGTCGACCCTACACTTGTCAGGCTCATCTGCATAATATTCACAGTGCTCTCAGTCGGAGCAGGCATAATAGTCTACCTTCTTGCAGCGCTGATAATGCCATTGAAGAGATAGGCTACAAAAGACCACTCATTCTGGCTGCTAAAAATGCAATACCTTATTAAAAAGTAAGAGCGTTCCGAACAAGCATGTTCAAAGAACTGATGCTCGGCTTGACACTTGCTGTACCAGGGAACTTCGCATACCAAGCGGTTGAGACTCCTGTCGCACAGGCAGAAACACTAGAGCAAAGGGCAAACACCCTGTTAAAAAAGGCACAAACACTTTCAGCTGAGCAGAAATTTTACGAGGCATCAACCACCTGTGCGGATGCGCTGGATATCATGTTACGTAAAGGGAATTTCCAGCTGGAACCAATCGAGACAGCATGGAACTGCTTCGACCGCAATTTCTACAGCGGATTGGACAAAGATATTGTGAAGAACATAGACAATAACCAACACCTAAAAGAACTTAGTTTACTATACAGCTCTTACAAGAAAACCAGGAACCAGTACATGAAGTCAAATCCACCTGCCTTGCGGGATAAATACATGGGCAGGCCTGGAATATTCGATATCCATGTCATAAAAGATGGTTATTACCCATACTTGTTGTTGGGGCTAACAAAAGAGGCAAATACTGGGAATCATGACTACGACAGAGTTCTCAGCAACCTGCAACTCACAGCAAAGGACTCCATCAAAGACTTAGGATTGGAAGCTTCTGACAACCTTACGACCTTGGTTGGATTGATGCCCTGTCTTGAACGGTATCCAGGGTGGAAGAAGGAGTATCTGAAATTTGCCACTAGGGGGCTGGAGAATGACCTGGTAATGTTCGTGCTATGGCTGCCATTGACAGGCATAAACAAGGCCTTGAACCAATTTTATTCCCTCCAGTTTAACTATCTTACAAGGGCTGTACCTCTCGATATGTTAGGGGAAGCCGGAAAGGAAGTTGAGGCCTGGCAGAAAGCTGCAAAGAAGTACAAAGAAACGCTCGACAGATTGAAGCAATAAAGCATCATTCTGAAGACCACAGGATTAGCAGTCTTACAAAGGACGGCCTCATTCTCTTGTTGCACTACCTAAATCTTTAATAACTTCAAAGAGCATACATCTGCTTTGGGGGCAATATACTTGGTATCAGGCACGCTCGTCGTTGGAATACTTGGTTTTTGGGGATGAGGATACCATCTTCCACAGGCATGCAAAATTACCAGGTGGATGATACTTCCTGTTGTGGTGCTCATGATAATCCAGGCAATGGAGGTGTTTTAAATGGCAAAACAGGTATTCAATCCAGAGGCACTAAAGGAAAACATAGCTGAAATCAAAGACAGGGTAATTGAGCTCGAAGAATGCTATCGGCAAAAGTGGAAAGACAAGTTCATGGACGCCGAAAAGAAATTTGAGGAAAAAGTTGAAGAACACCCTGTGCAATCAGTGGCAATTGCCTTTGGCGCAGGTCTTGCTGTAGGAGCGCTAGCAGTAGCATTGATGAAAAGGAAATAAAGATGTTTGGAGAATTAATCGGAAGGATAGAAAAGCTCTTCAGCCAGATAACCAGGAACATAGAAGGATTCATAGACTACGAAGTGCAAAGGCTACGGAAAAAGCTGATGAAAATAGCGCTGCAAGGCACAATACTTGCAGCAGGCATAATATTTATACTCGCAGGAGCAGCACTGTTCTTCTCGAGATTCTTCTCGCTTGATGCAGTCTTGATTGTGGGAGGGCTGATACTATTGTACATCGCGCTTCTGCTAAACATTTGGAGGTAAACTTTTCTATAGCTTTTACGCACATAATCATTGTGCACCAAAATAATTCTGATTACATAACATAATAAAGGTAAAGTTTATATATAACTCAATATACATAATATGCATGGATATTGAAACCTTGAAAAGAATCGAAGGACTGCAGACAGCAGACACAGTCGCAGAAAAGCTTGACATGACCAGGCAGTCTGCGATAAACCTTGTCAGCAAGCTAAAGAAAGAGGGTTATGCGACAACCAGTGGAGGCCCAAGGGTGCACATCTACAGGATCACTTTGACAAAACAGCTTCCAAGGTCGCCAGGAATGTTTGACATAATAAACAGATATTCCCCACATATGAAACTCAACCCTTGGTATGACCACCAGGTGCACGGAAAGTACGGGCCAGAGGAAGCGTTGATAGATGCCATACAGACCAAATCGTTTCGGGCAATACTTGCATCCTTGAGGCTGTACCAGCACATAACAGACTGGAAACTAATATACAAGCTTGCCAAAGAGAAGGACTCTTGGCAGCAGGTAGGGGCGTTGTACGACCTGGCGAAGATGCACTTTCGGGTGAGGAGGATACCCAAGAAGTATGAAAATCTTTCGGGAAAACAGGGGAAAGAAATATTAAAGCAGTATAAGTGGATAAAACTCACAATGCTGGGAGACAGAGGAAATTTCCCGACTATACAAGAGAAATGGTGTGTTTACATACCATTCAACAAGAATGATTTACGAGAGATAATATGATCACTCATGAAGACCAACTCAATCTGTTGAGACTTGTTGCAGCAAGGATGGTGCGAAACATTACATGCTATGCATTTGGCGGGAACGCAATGATGTTCTATGGCTACAAAGAAGAAACAAAGGATATCGACCTACTGTTTGAGACAAACTTAGACCGAAAGACATTCACAGACTCAATAAAGTCGCTGGGCTTTGCGGAGCATAGCCCGATGAGTATATACATCCCTGAAAAGCTTAGAGACAAGAGCAAGCCAATAATGTTCAGGAGGCAGGACTACAGGATGGACCTTTTTGCAGGCAAGATTTTTAGGACTCAGCTAAGTCCAACAATGAAAAAAGACCTGTTTGCAGTGCATGAGTTCATGGAGAAGAAATATCTGAAAGTAAATGTCTTGAGAAAGGAACATATTGTGCTGTTAAAAGGCATAACAGACAGAGACAAGGACCTGACTGACATACTCATCATCCTACAGAACGAAAAAAACTTCGACTGGCAGTACTTAATTGACGAAGTAATCTGGCAGCACAAGCATGGAGACTCGTGGGCGATTCTTGACACAGAGAAGATGATGCAGGAAATTAAAAAATATGTGTTTGTTGAGAAGAAATATCTGGACCAACTTTACGCTGCCAAGAAAAGCGCGTCCGGAAGATAGAGTAATGACCAAAATTGTTTTGTGGATAATCGCAGCGATAGTAATAGCAGCTGTTGTTTTTTTCGCTTGGAGCGCAAAGTGCTCTTCCTATGCTGCTGAAGACTGCCCAAATAGATGCGTTGTGTGCCCGCCATGTGAAGTTTGCAGTTCAATAAGCTGCCAGACAGAGAGTTTCTGCAAAGGAATAGGATTCAACAGGAGCTGGTATGAGGATATCCAGAAACAACTTTGGCAATAAACAAGTAGTGTTGTCTCTAATTAGTTGTTACAAAATAACAATATTTAGATAGAGGGATTGCTTGCGTGTGCCCTATGAATGTTTTGCTACCTGACTTGCCAAGAATCAACATTAGGCATATTGCCCAATTCTCGCTTGTAACACATTTCTTTGAAAAGGAAATGGAAAGAAACGGCATCTCAATCGACTGCCTAACAGAGGAGGCAGAAAACCGCTGCAAGAAGGTTGTGCCGGAGTTCAACAACAGGTATGAACAGCCACTTGACTGCATGCATAAAGACATAATAGCTAAGCACGCCGAGGTAAAAGCACCTTGCTCAATGCTCATCGAAAGCGCAGAAGAGCTTGAAAGGCACGTGCTGGCAGCTTACCAGATCGGCTACATGAGCGCCTGCCTTGCCAAAAAAAAGGGATGAGCACTATCCCAATAGCTGCGGGGGTGCTGCACTCGACTTCATGCTATCAGCATTGAAACTCGGATATGCCAACTCCTACCTGATATACATGGGCACTAAAAGCGAAGACCAACACATTATCGGAGCACTGCCATTTGCAATGAAAAACGGCCAGACAGGCATAATTACAGTGGACCCAACCTCAGAGCAGCTAGGGAAAAACAAGTCGCCAAGAAATGCAACATTTGTAGTGCCAACAAAGGACTGGGTATACCAAACTGAATGGGATATTGAAAAAGACCTTGATCCAAACAGGGTGTACCACCTGGGAGACTTGAGAAAATGCTGGACAGGCACTGCACAAAAAATGGAACATGAAGATATGATGCCTGCTAAGAAATTCTTCAGGAAGGCCTACAAAAACCCCTTGCGACTAAATATCTGCATGCAATAATCTAAAGGAATTGACTTTTGCGGCAGCCGCAAACAGGCATATTGCAGCAAAGCACGCGACCCTTCACAAAGTGGTGGTACTTCCATGACCTGGCGGAAGATGAAATAGCAATTGCAGGGATTTTGCGAATTTGGATGTGAAACCTTTATATATCATTTCCGAAAATCATTCACTCAATGCGGGAGTGCCGGAGTGGCCAAACGGGCACGGTTCAGGGCCGTGTGGCTTAGTGCCTACGAGGGTTCGAACCCCTTCTCCCGCAGTTATTACTTAATAATAGTAACAAGTAGTAAA
>JBDRIZ010000063.1:0-2764 GCA_043815525.1 Candidatus Woesearchaeota archaeon | reverse complement strand
CCAATTCGCTCTTGCTCGCCTACCTGGTCTCTTTCTTGCTCGCCAACCTGCTGCTGCGAAGAATCCTCATCTTGTGTTTTGCCTTGTGCATTCTGTCCTTCTGCAGTTACAAGGCATGCTGCCAGTAATAGACTGGCAATAATTGCTGCAATTATCTTGTTCATTTTGTCATTCCTCCCTGCTTCTTACTTTGAGATATGTCAGGGTTTATTCACCGTGCTTATAAACATACTTTTCCAATCTTTAACTTGGCATCCTTTACTCACTTTATTATGCTTTACCACGCTTTACTGAACCGGTCATATTAAGAAAGGTTTATATAGAAAAGTAGGGATATTTTTCCATTCAATGAGGGCAATTCTTTTTGCGATACTTCTATTTGTCTGTATGGATTGCTCTTCTGCTGCCATAGTAAAGGGCACTGTGTATGATATGGATCTTCGTCCTGCTGTAAACGCTGTGGTCACTATTGACAGCGTTCCAAAACAGGTCTATGTTGCCCATGACTCAACCTATCGCTTTAGCCTTCAGCAGGGTAACTACACTATCACTGCCAGCTATTTGGAGGACTACTCTGCTTTCTCAATAGAACAAAACCTTACGATACTGGCTGACGGCGACTACACTGTTGACCTGCTCCTGTTCCCTGATATCAGTGATGAGCAAGGTCTTTTGAACCAGGAACTCGATGTTCCAAGCATTGCCCTTGCAGATGGCAAGTTCAGCCTTCTCTTGGTAGGGCTAATCATTTTCCTGGTTGTTCTTGCAATCATCTTGCTTGCTATTGCGCCATTGTATAGAAGAGCAAGAATCAAGTTTGAGCCTGACTCCTTGCCTGAGGAAATTATTGGCTTTGTTAGAAAGTCTGGAGGCAGAGTGACCCAAAAAGACATCAGGAGAAAGTTTCCAGTGTCTGAGGCAAAGATTAGCCTTGTTCTTACAGAGCTTGAGGCAAAAGGCAGGGTGCAGAAGATAAAGAAGGGCAAGGGAAACATTGTTGTCCTTCGCAGTTAGCAATATATACTTCTGGGAATTCTCTTCATATCATGAGAAAATGGTTAACATTTGGAGCTGTAGGCTTAATGATAAGTGCGAGTGCATGTGCTCACCGACCGACTATCGAAAATGTTATTAATGACTACAACGTTGTCTGCGTCAGCAATTATTACAAAGGCGGTGCTGACCATTTCTGTGACATTCGCGAGGGTGGAGTCTCGAAAGCAACTCTGAAGGCTGGTTATTATAAACGAGGAGAAGGGTTTTATTCATACCTCACCCCTGAGAATGATGAGTCTGAAGGTCTGCAACAGGTGATTAACAAGGTATTATGTATTATCATGCCTCACGAGTGCAGAAAACAAGGCAGCAAGCAAAATACTACTTATCCATAGTCTTGAAGGATTTGTCAATGACTATGCCTTCATTACTTTTATATACTTCTCTGCTTCCTTCTGTTGAATGGACTTAGGCATTGTATTAAGAAAGCATGCGCTGCACAACGCTGCAAAGTTCAGCGGAAAGGCAAGCGCTGGCGCTGTGATTGGAAAGGTATTGCAGGAAGAACCATCTTTAAAGGAAAGGATTGCTGAAGTCAAGGCGATTGCAGCAAGAATTGTTGATGAAGTCAACAAGATGGCTCCTCAAGATCAGCTTTCTGAGCTGGAAAGGGTTGCGCCAGAGCTTCTTGAGAAAAAAGAGGCAAAGGAAAAGGACCTGTTTGCATTCCTTGGCATAAAAGAGGGTGATAATGTCACTACTGCCTTTCCTCCTGAGCCAAGCAAGTACCCTCATATTGGCCATGCCAAAGCGATAATCCTCAATCATGAGCTTGCCAGTCGCTACAACGGAAGGTTTGTCCTTCGTTTTGATGACACAAATCCTGCTCTTGCAAGAAAGGAGTTCTATGACATACATCTCGACAACTACAGGTGGCTTGGCCTGTCCTGGAACGAGCTTGACTACGGCTCTGACCACATGGACATTTACTATAGGCACTGCGTGCAGTTGCTCGAGCAAGGCCATGCATATGTCTGCACGTGCTCGCAGGATGACATAAAAAAGTCAAGGATGCAGTCTGTTGCCTGCAGGTGCAGGATTCGCTCAAGGGAGGAGAACATGCAATTGTGGAAAGACCTGCCTAATCTTCCTGAGGGCTCAGGCATTGTCAGGCTGAAGATTGACTTGGAGCACAAGAACAGCGCTATGCGCGACCCGACAATTTTCAGGATTATTGATGAGCCTCACCCAAGGGTAAAAAAGCATAGGGTCTGGCCTACATATGATTTCGAGACTGCAATCATGGACTGTATAGGTAAAATTACTCATCGCCTGCGCAGCAAGGAGTTTGAGTTGCGAAACGAGCTTCAGCGCTACATCCAAAGCCTTCTGGGCTACCCTGAGACTTTCATCTACGAGTTTGCCCGTTTCAATCTTGAGGGTGTGCCCTCTTCAGGTCGCATAATCAGGGAGATGATGCAGAAGAAGGAGTTGATTGGCTGGGATGACCCAAGCCTGACAACAATTGTGGCTTTGAGGAGGCGCGGCTTTCTTCCAGAGGCGATAAAGAGCTTTGTTCTCTCGACTGGCATCACAAAGTCAGAGGCCACTCTTACGTGGGATGACTTGTTTGTGCATAACCGCAGGCTTCTTGACAAATTATGTGACAGATATTTTTTTGTGCACGAGCCAGTTGAGGTCTTAATTGAGAACGCTCCGGAGCAGGAGCTGTTTTTAAAAAAGCATCCTGAGATTGCAGAGAAAGGAC
>JBDRIZ010000062.1:0-16712 GCA_043815525.1 Candidatus Woesearchaeota archaeon | reverse complement strand
ACATCCAGCTTCTTTTCTACTGTTGGAGATCCTTGTGGGAGCATAAGTAGTCTACGAATGTGCGAAAGCTACAAATATCTCTTATTAGGGTATTAGCAAACCATTCAACGCGCCCAACATCATTCGATGCCTTGTTGATATCCAACAATTTTTCAGGAAATTTGAAGTGCGAAGGTTTTATTGAACCTGGAATTGCAAGTTGTTCTTGTAAATATTGTCCGAAATCTATTGTACTTCTGGTAACATTCTCAGTTGCTTGCAGAAGGTAACAATAATTCACTGCACTACCTCTCGCCTTGTCCAGGGGTATAATCATTGCATCCAAGTACTGCAAAGCAAGCGGCAACATTTTGTTAAATTTATTGTAATTGTTATTTCTTTCCTCGTTCATCCTGGATAAATTAAGAGAATAAGGTACAGATCTCCACATGCTTTTCTTACACGCTTTCATAGCATAATCAACACATGCAACAATAATGGGCTCCTGTTCATTAACAAGATCTCTGACCACGTTCATATATTCCTGCAAATGATACAATTCAGTTTCAAGTGATTCCATAACCAACCAGTAATCCTTATACCTTAATAAAGATTTGTGAAGCCTGCTAGTTTTCCGCCGACATTCTCATAAATCACAATCTTTCCGTTGTCAAATATCTTCTTTAGCATCTTTGTCTTTTCGAACTTTTCTAGGCTTTCCTGCGACACCCTGATGTTGTAGCTTGCGTTTCGCAATAAATCCCTGTTCACTGCGATAAATTCAGGTATAAGGTACTCTGATGTGTGCTTGTATGCTCCGAAGTACACTGGCCTTGTCAGGAACCTTTTCTCAAGCTCCTCTGCGTCTGACTGCAGCACCAGCCTTGCAACGTCTTGCGGAGTAACAGTAAATCCGTAGTAGCCGGAGTATATGTCGTACAATGACCTGTCTGCGACTACTGCCGCACCTTCATTCGCATAGCTTTTAAGGAATTCTGCTGATTCGATTATCCTGTCGTTCTTGTACTCAGGCAGTTCAACCAGCATAGGATTTGCCGTCTTGAACAGAACATGCGGCTGGTAGTTCAATAGTATGCCTCCACAGAATATCAGCATCAATGCAGCCATTGCCAGGGTCACGCGCTTGAGCCTGCAGACAAACAATCCTGTAAGATAGCTCACAGGTATTAGGCAGAACCATATCAACACATTTGAAAGCACCACCCACTCTGTGCTCATAAGATAGAGCGATGCTCCGAAGAGCGGCAGGGAAAACAGTGTGAAATAGGCAAGGAACCTGTCTTTAAGAAGCTTTTTTTTCAGGAACAGCATCGCTGCATATCCAATGCTTACGAAAACAAGGATTATCTGCGAGATGTACATCAACGAAAGCTGCAAAGCTGTGTAGTGGCTTGGTGTGGCTGATGTTGCTCCAACCACCAAATTCAGGATACCCTGCAGGTACGCCATGTCTGACATTACAGTGACTCCGTTCATGCTCCAGATTGTCCAGAATATTGCGTAGGCAAGAAAATACATGGAGAATTTGGCAGCCTCGCCATAAACTGCCTTTCCCATTGGCAATAGCAGCCAGTAGAATGCTGCAAGCCCGAAAAGGAATATCCCATAAACCAGCGCCAGAGTGTGGTCGCTGACTATTACAAGCAGTGAAAAAACTGCAAACAGGACAGTGAATGCTCTGTGCCTCTTTTCCCTGTACTGCAGAAGGCAGTAGATGGCAAAGAGTATCATCAATGCTGCCATAAGTCTTCTGGACATGTACAATATGCGCAGCCTCGGGCTTATCAGGTAGACAAGCAGGCTTGCATAAGCGATGTTGTCGTTTTTTGCGAGGATCTGCATTATCCGAAATGCTAGCAACAGAAATGCTATCCTGAATAGTATCATCAGATGTATCTTTGCCAGCCAGGGTGTGCTTATTCCAGTCGACAAGCTCACCACTGCAAGCACGAAGTGCACTGCCGGATTATGACCATAGTAGTTTTCCGCATAGCCAGTGCCTGCTGTCGCATCCCATACCCCTGTGTCAGCCAATATTTCTGCGTACTGTGTCTCGAATACAGTGTCCCTGTCAACTTGGTAGGCTGCAGGGTACTGCAGTGTGTAGAGCAGGAATAGGAAAACATCAAACAGCACTATTGAGAGAAGCCTGTATTTTCCTGACTTTAGCACAATTATTGACAATACGCTCACTATTGCGATGTACAACAGCCAGAACACAATTTCAGTGTTGAAGTGCTGAGTTGCTGCTGCAAGAAGCAGGGCCATAAGCCCGACATATAGCCCAATCGTCAATTCCCATTTCATTGTAATAGCACCCTTATTGGATTTTGCAGCCTGTATTTGTATATCACATATGAGTTTGTCAGCAGCTCGCTTGCAAGCCATGCCATCACAACTCCCATAATCCCGTAATGTATCAGCGCTACTGCCAAAAGAATGGTCAGTGCAGCGTTTGCGCACTGGGCTGTCACGAGCAGCCGCAGATTGTGCTCGCTTCTCATGACCCCATAATAAACCTCTGTCACTCCTGCAAATACTCCTGCTACCGAGAAGATTTTCAAAATTGTCAGTCCCTCCTCAGCATATTTTGCTCCGTAAAGCAATAGCAGGTATTTTCCTGCGATGAATACAAGGCAGACTGCTGACAGCGATGCAAGCAGCGTAAGTATCAGCGCCTTTTTTATTGCTTTGCTCTCAACTTTTTCCTCTGCGAGCATTGCTTTTGCTATCTGCTTTGGGACAAGCAAAAAAACCAGCACTATGTTGAAGCTCAGGTAGTAGTACGCTGTGCTGGATGCTCCTGCATAGAATGTGATAATTATCGGTATCAGAAGCTCGCGCCCTCTTGCCGCAATGCTCGACAGGTAGTTCACAATGCTGAATTTGAATATTTGCCTAATTGCAGGAATGTCAAGATGAAAAGACCATTGCAGCGGCCTGTACACAAGTATTGCCACAAGGCTTATTCCTGCTGCTATTGTCCAGGAAAGGAATATCCCGTATGAGCCAAGGCTGATTAGCGCCAAGGGAAGCGAAAGTTTGAGCACTGCAAACACTGTCTGCTTTATCAGCACGTTCCTTGAGCTGTGCATCGCAATGTATATTGAATCGTTCAAATAGAAAGCAGTCCATATCCCTGACAATACCACGAATCCGACAAGCGCTGCAGACGAGCCGAGCAGTTTGTCATAAGTCATCCCTGCAAATATTGCTGCGCAGACTATTGTTGCAATTGCTGCAGTCATAGTGCAGCTTGAGGCCAGGTTCTTGGCCTTGTATTTGATTATACCGTAGTCAAAGCCGAATACTGTGAGTGTTGTGATAAGTGCCATTCCTGATATCAGGCTTGCTGCTATGCCAACTTCCTGTGGGCTGTAAAGTCTTGCGCATATTATCCAGAATGCAAATCCAAGAACGCTGGTTATTGCTGATGCTGCGATAAGCTGGCTTGAGCTTGCAAGCATCCTGTCCCTCCTGACCATATTGATTAGGCCTATCATCTAAGGTGCTCCTCGTAAAGGCTTATGTACTGTCTTGCGCTGTCCCTTATGTTGTGATTTTTCCTCACGTATTCTCTGGCTTCCAATCCTATCCTGTTCTGCTTCCCGAGAAGTTTAATGCATTCCAGGATGCCTTTTTCGTCTTTGAACAGCAATCCGTTTTTTCCATGCTTGATTATCTCCCTGTGGCTTGGGATATCTGAGCACACTACAGGCAGTCCTGCTGCCATTGCCTCCAATACGCTGTTTGGCTGGCCTTCTTTTGTTGATGGAAACAATAAGCAGTCTGCTGCACCAAGGTATCTCTTGACCTCATCCATGTTGACTTCAGGAAGAAAGCTATAGTTTGCATGCGGATAGCCTGCAGTGAGTTCTGCCATGTATGCACTGTCGCTTGCCTCTCCAAGAAGTGCCAGGTGCAGCCCAGTGCTTTTTCCTCCAAGCCTAAACAGCAATTCCAGGTTCTTGCGCCTGATTATTTTTCCTGTATAAATCACCAGGAATTTGTCTTGGGGCAGGCCCAATTCCTGCCTCAGTCTTTTCTTGCTGGTTTTGATTCTGAAGCCTTCTTGGTCGTATCCGTTGTGTATAACCATCGGATCCCATTGCCTGCATACATTTTTCAGGTCATTGCTGTTCACTATGAACCTGCTGCAGTCCCTTATTGCAAGGGGCATCATCTGCAACTGGCTAAAAAACCCGGGAAGTATTGCTTTTTTTTCTTCTAGGAAGGACTTTGGGTCCATTCCCATCCTCAGGAAATAGGGTTTTTTTCTTGCAAGAAACGCTGCAGGAAAAGAGTAGTATCCGTCAAAGCATTGGATTACATCGTAATTTTTTCCGATATCCCTTATTGTCTTTGCCATTGCAAATATGCCTTTTGGCCAGCTGAATTCTCCTGCGTAGATGGTCTTGATTCCAGGGTTTACAATGTCGCTTTTGTGCCATAGCGTTACAAGCGTGACATCATTGTCTTTTGCCATTTCGCGCAGTATCCTTACTGACTGCGTTACTTGTCCGCCTCCCATCCCCACATGCGCTATTGCGCCAAGGATTCTCATATCATCTCCTCATAAGCCTTTACTGTCTGGCTTGCCATATTTTTTGAGGTGAATTTTTCCTCCACTGTACTGCAGCCCCTGCTTGCAAGCCTCTGCCTCAGCGCATTATCCCCCACCAGGGTGTTTATCGCCTTCCTAAGGCCTAAAGAATCCTGAGGTTTCACCAGCAGCCCGTTTTTGTTGTGCTCAACCATCTCAGGAATTCCTCCGACATCAGTTGAGATGACTGCTGTCTTTGTTGCCATTGCCTCAAGTATTGACAAGGGAAAGCTCTCTGTCAGGCTTGGCAGGACAAATATGTCTGCTTCCTGGTAGACCTTGTGCATCTCCTGGTAAGGCATGTTTTCCTGGATCCTGTAGTAGCCTGTGTCAACTCCTTCGAGCTTACTGGCGTATCTTGCTGTGTTTCCGCTTCCGATTATCCTCAGTTTTGCGCGCCTCTCTTCCAGCATTGGCTTTATTGCCTGGATCAGTGTGTCTATTCCTTTCATTGCCAGCATCCTTCCTACGTAGAGCACTACCGGAATCTCGTTTCTCTTTTTTTTTGGAGCAAATCTTTTTGTGTCTATCCCGTTGTGTATGACTCTTGCGTCAAATTGCCCAAGTTTTCTGACCCATTCTGACACGCAGATGAAATGCCTTGTTCTTTTAACATAGGCGCGCTCCATGAACCGTATGTAAGGATGGAACACCCTGCTGAGGAACTCTACTGGCGCAAGCCCGCTGTTGTGTTGCCCTATGCCGTTTATCCTGCTCTGGCCGTCCAAAGTGGAGTGCACTGTTGTTATGAATGGAATATCCCACTTGGAGAATTTCAGGAATATGTCTGGCATGTGCACAAGGTTTGCTGCATGGCACAAGTCAAATTTGTGGATTTCATGCAGTTTCTTAAACCTCCAGAAAAGCGCTGCCTGAAATTTTATGTTGTAGAAGAACGTGTCGTTAGCTGTGCTCAGGTAGTGGATCTTTATGTTGTCCCCAATCTCTTTTTTGACTTGAGCCTCACTGTAACGATAGCCCCTGTCAGGTGTCATGACATGTATGTCTATTCCAAGCCTTGCAAGCTGTCTCACAAGCTCGTAGCTATAGACCCCCACCCCGCCCCACACAGGGATAAATTCAGGAGCAAAAAACGCCAATCTCATGATTTACATACCCCCTAAGCTGCATAACACCATTGAAGAGTAGTTACCATATAAAAACATTGGTGTGACAACACTTGATGACTAACCTGCAATGGCAAAAAAACCAGTTTTTCCTATCCTTTTGGGACGATGGTTGCGACGTAAATACTATTTCGCTTCCTATATTTTCAATTCCATAAAAAATTATAAACAGTCGCGACGAATCCATCACAATTAGATATATTTGTAGTTAAAAATGGGGTGAAAGAATGAGATTTAAGATTGTAATAGTATTAGTTCTGTTGACCTTACCATTGGCCATGGCTGTCGACGGCCCAAACCAGCAAAGTGAGCTCCTGATTAATTTTGAGACACTGGACACGCCTCCATTTATCTGGATGTGTGACCACAGGCTTTTGTTTGACGACAATGTCAACCCTGGAACTACGCCTGGCGATCTCTTGATTGAGAGAACACAAAACTATGCTTTTGAGGGTGAGATGATACAGTGGGATGTTCTTGTCATGGACAAAAGCGGCATAGAGAAAATATCTGATGTCTATGTCACAGCTGGCTATTTTCCTGGAGAGGGCAACCCTATTGAGGCGAACTGCAGGCAGATATCTGACTGGGAGCCTGACGGAAAAACAGTTATTGAGCTCTGTCAAAGGTCTGAGGAAAAGACCGGAGACTGCCTTGTCGGAGACGCTCCATACGGACAGGTGACATACACCAAGCACGGAAAGAAGCTGATTGTTGCAGTAGACTTCTATCAGTTAAATCCTGCACATACTTACCAGTTTGCGTTGGAAGGAACTGCTGGCAAGGATGGGAACTCAAATCTCGCAGTTGCCTGCCCAAGCCCAAACACAGGTGCAGTATGGGAGTGCGGCTATTGGCCATTCCCGCAGGTTCCAAGCAGTCTTGGTTTCTACAACTTTGAGATGAGCGTCGCTCCTGATTCAACAGGCCAGATGCACGAGACTTATGTAACTGACCTTCCAATCGGCCACTATGCTGACATCAAGTTTCTTGTGAAGGACAACGACAACGGCTGGTACAATGAACTGACCTGGATAGACCTCATGGAGTTCTGGATTTATGATTCGAATTCCATCAGCCCGAAGTGCAACGCAAGGATTGGAGAGGAGAAATTGACAACATTTAACCCAAGCACAATGGATTGGTACAGGTGCACATTCACTGTTGAGACTCCAGAGAGCATGTATGGTCCGTATTTTATAGGCGCTGAGGTTGAGGACATTAATGGAAGCCAGACTGCAGTTGATGAGCAGGAGTACTGGTTCTTCAATCCGCAGATGGCTGTGACAGTTGACGGAACTGTGGAGTTTGGCACAGTCACTCCTGGCACTGTTGCTTACTCTGACAGTGTCATTATCGGCTTTGATGTTGCTGCAAGCGATGAGGATGCAGGCCTGATGATGGAGATGTTCATTGCAGGAACTGACTTTTATGATCCTGCAAGCAGCGGCGCAAAGTGCCCTTACACAAACCAGCTCAACCTTGACAACTTCAATTACTATGCTGTAAAGGGAGCTGGCTCAAGCGAGACTATGTCCTGCTCTGATTTTGAGGGCTACATGTCTATTCCGCACGGCAGCATGATTACGCAGGCAAAGGAGATCCTTGGCTGTGACATGTACAGCTTTGGCATAAGAAATGAGGAGAATGTTCTGACTTATGGCTCAGAGATGACTTTGACCTTCAAGCTGGAATTGCCTGAGCCATGCATCGGAGACTTCTCTTCAGGGCATATCTATTTCTGGGGAGAGGCAATCTAATTTTTTTTCTTTTTTCACCCAATCTGGCAACATCAATTGAATGTAAAATTTCTACTCTTTTGAGACGAATGTTGAATGCAAAGCTTTAGTTTGTTTAATGCATATTGCAGGCTGGGAAATGATATATAACACCACCATTACAGAATAAGGTATTGCTTTTAGTATTGAGTAATAGCAAAAAGTTTGGGTGATTCGGGGGTATGCAAATGCTCGACAAAGTAGGTGTTGCCATTGCATTATTCATATTTCTCCTACCTTCAGCTTTTGGATCTGGCGCAGGCTCAAGCGTTGGCATCATGATGGCTACAGAGGATTTCCAGCCTATGGTCTGGCTCTGTGATCACAGGATTGTCCTTGACGACTACATCGAGCCTGGAAGAAGGTCTGCTGGCGGCACCAGGTTGGTTGAGCGCATCGAAAACTATGCTTTTGAGGGCGAGCAGATAGCCTGGAAAGTCCTTGTGATGGACAAGAACGGCATCGGCAATGTTGGCGAGGTATATATTGGTATTTCGCCGGTTGGCAGCAATGCTTTTGACAAGGAGGCGGAATGCTCTCTGGACACAATTGTCATGGGCAAGATTGACCTGAGCTGCAACGCACGCATACATGAGGAACAGCAAAAATATTTTGACCCTGACACCATGGCGTACTACACCTGCATTTTCACTGTTGAGCCTCCTGGCATTAGCAGTATGTATGGTGAGTACTATATCAGCGTTATCGCTGAGGACTTGTCAGGTCTTGTCTGCCAGATGGCAGAATACTGGTTCTTCAATCCCCAGATAGCGCTTGCAATAGATGGGGTGATAGACTTTGGCATAGCCAGGCCTGGAACCATATCGTATTCTTCAACTGTGCTTGTTGGTAATGAGGCGGATTACGGCTCAGGGGTGTTGCTTGACATGTTCATAGCAGGAACAGACTTTTATGATCCTGCAAGCAGCGCTGCAAGGTGCCCTTACACAAACCAGCTAAGCCTTGATAGAGTCAGGTACTTCGCTGCCAACGGAGCCTACAGCACGCAAAGCATGGGCTGCGGACTGCCTGTTGTTGACCTTGAGGGATATAGCCTGATACCTCATGGTAATAAGCTTTCCAGGGCAAAGGAAATCATTGGCTGCGACATGTACAATTCCGGAAGCTACAATCCTGGAAACATATTAGCTCCCGGCGCAGAGATTGCCCTAACCTTCAGGCTCAGCCTCCCGATTCCCTGCACAGGCAGCTTCTCTGACGGTAGCATTTATTTCTGGGGAGAGGCTGTGTAGGTGAGGAATTATGTTACTGGCAACTCATCAGACAATAAAACTTTTGGGCAGTGGTGATAGATGTGGATTTTTGTCATTATTTGATAGGATACAGTACAGATATAGGCTTTGGCAAATCTTATAAAGGTGATGATAAATGTATACTAAAGTAGTATTTCGGAGGGGGTGCGCATGACACAAAAGAGGTTAGTTAGGACACTGCTCGTTATTTTTATTTTTCTGGTTTCGAATGTTCCTTTTTCTGCTTTTGCGGAGAATGGCGGCAGCATAGGCTGCATGGAGGACTCTGGGTGCCCTGACAGTGAGTGCGGAAGCGGCGCTTGTGATATTGGCACTGGAACATGCTATCTTGTTCCCTTGGATTCATCTCAAGAGTGCAGGCCTTTGCAAGGGGATTGCGATATTGCAGAGTCCTGTGATGGAATTGGAACTTACTGCCCTGCTGACCTGAAATCCTTGCAGCTTTGCAGGCCTGCATCTGATGTCTGTGATGAGCCTGAAATTTGCGATGGTGTCTCAAACTACTGCCCGCAGGATGTTTTGAAGTTAGGTGTTGAGTGCAGGCCTGCTGGAGCATGTGAGTTTGCCGCGATGTGCGACGGCTTTTCTGCAGATTGTCCTGCAAACCAGGTTGCGCCTGACCAGACTCCTTGCGAGGACAGCTTTTTTTGCACAGAGAACGATGTGTGCTACTCTGGCTTGTGCTCTGGAAACCCAGTTGACTGCAGCGCAAACGACCTTATAGGTGTCCAGACTTGCGACTACAGCCCTGACGATTACCATCCGACCTGGGACTACAGGTCTTCTTATGTGAGTTCCTGCATTGAGCAGGTTGACGGCTACCTTTGCTCTTCTGGAGTTTCCACTGTCTCGCATGAGTGCAGCGTTTCACTTTGCTCTGCTGAATGCGACGCTTCAGGCATCTGCCCCAACTCCACCTGTGAATCCACATATGATGATTACTGTTCTGCAAAAAAGCTTGTTGAGTACGACTCTGACAAGGTTCAGGACAGCACCACTGTCTCTAATTCTGTTGCTAACAGATGCCTTGCAGACTGCACCTGCAGCGATAACAGTGTCAATTGCCCTGCGCCTTCAACCAGCACGTACTGCGTAGCAGGCGTGTGCGACGCTCAGTGCGGAAATGATAACGATTGCCAGGACTATTGCGCTGAGAATGGCCACACTCTCTGGCGTGGAGATTGCAATTCTGATTGCGAGTGCTCATACCTTTCAATGTTTGATTGCAATACATGGGATGGCTGGCAGGATGTTGATAGCGGAACATGGGTTCCTGAGGGCCAGTGCAAGCTAAAGAAGCAGGTTCAACAAAACTTTCAGGAAGGCCTCTGCCCTCTCGGAGGAGACAGATGTGTTGTGGATGTTCTTGACACCAGGCTTGTTGACACTGGCGAGATCCAGTTCCTCTCAGACTACCTTCCCTGTGATGATGGTCTTTACTGCACTGCAAATGACTACTGCCTTGAGGGTGAGTGCGTCTCAAGCCAGCGGGACTGCTCTGGAGATAATCTTTTGATTGACACCTGCAACTATGAGCCTGATGGGCTGTCAGTGACTTTGGACTACTACTCTTTTGCCTCTGTGTGCGACGAGGAATCTGATGAATGCACCTCTGCTCCGATAGGTTTTGAGGTAGCACACTCCTGCAACATGGAAACCTGTGATGCTGAGTGCGAGGAAAGCTCTGACTGCGTGCCTTACTGTGATGGCAATACCTATCACTATGGGGGTATCTGTGCAGGCTGCGCCTGCTCGTATATCTCCAGGGTTTGCGTAGGTGACGGTTGGTATCTGAGCGGAGCAACTCAATGGGTTTCTACAGGAGAGTGCACGGAAAAAGAGCAGCAAGGCCTTGAGTACAGGGATTATTACTGCTCAGTTGAGGGCTGCATATTCAATGTGACTAACACCAAATGGGATGATACTGGAAGCCAAAGGAACAAGCAGGACGGTTCTGTATGCAGTGACTGGCAGTTCTGCACTGCAAATGACTATTGTGAATCAGGTGTCTGCTTGACAGGTCCCAATCAAACAGCCTGCTCTGACTCTTTTGACTGCACTGCTGACTCTTGCGACGAGGAAAATGACCAATGTGTGCATTCAACTGATGACTCTGTCTGCGATGACAGCTTATGGTGCAATGGCCAGGAGTATTGCAGTGCAGATACTGGCTGCGAGCCAGGAAATCCTCCTCTGGACTGCTCGGTCTATGATCTTGCCATGATATCGCAGTGCGACTACAGCCCTGACGACAACTCCTTGACATTGGACCAGGCAGATGGATTTGTCTCCTCTTGTGATGAGGCACTTCAGTCCTGCACTAATGCTGATTATGTATTCACGCATGAATGCAGCATCGCTTGCAGCGCGGAATGTGTGGATAATTCTGACTGCGATGACCTGAATCCCAATACAATGGACTATTGCGATTCCTGCCTTTGCCAGCACCAGATTGTGTGCGGCAACAGTGTTCTTGACTTTCCTGAGCAATGCGAGCTGCCTGGAACTTTTAACAATGAATACTGCTCCCAGAGCGTGACTGAGTGCAGCCAAAACAAGATTGGCGCAAGAGACAGCTTTGGCAACTGCGACGACTACTGCGGCTGTGTTGAGGATGATTTCTCTTATGCCTGCATTGTTGGAAGCTGCGGAGCAGAGTGCGAGTCTGCAATCGACTGCCCTGACAAATGTGTTGGCAGCATTTTCATGGCACAGGCAAGTTGCACTGACAATTGTGAGTGCAGTTATGTGCAGGAAGACTGCAGCCAGTACGACGGCTGGTATGACACCGAAACAACCAGGTTAATTGAAGACTCCCAGTGCACAGAGAAGGAGCAGATCCTAAGGCAATACAGGCATTATTCATGTGCAGTCGGCTGTGATTATTCTGTCGAAAGCAGCATGATCCAGGATACGCTTAGCGAAACCGAGACAAGGACATACACGCTGCTTGGAGTGGATTATGAGGTGCAGGTTGCTGCGCTTAGCGAATCAGGCGCAATCTTTGTGGTAAATGGCCAGGCTATAAGCCAGCTTGCTGAGAGCGAAAGCTTTGAGTTGCTGGACGGAACTGTTCTTCAGGTTGTCACGATATTAGCGCAGGATTTTGCAGGTGGGACGCTCCTTGTGGAATTTACTCTGACATCACCTGCAGAATGGCAGGACACAGGCATTGTTATGCCCAAGCCTGACACTACAAGTTGCGAGGATGACGACCTTTGCACTCTTGATGACTCTTGTTCTGCAGGTGTCTGCGTGTCCGGAACCCAAAAAGAGTGTTCTGACTCCATTGGCTGCACTGTTGATTCGTGCGAATCCTTGACAGGAGAGTGCTTGCACAATCCAGACAGCGCAGCATGCGATGATGGATTGTTCTGCAACGGAAATGAGTATTGCGACACGTTGAGTGGGTGCCTGGCAGGTGCGGCTGTTGAGTGCAGCTATCTTGACCTTCCCCAAATCTCGCAGTGCGGCAATGATCCTGACAGCAATCCTTTGACTTTTGATTATGCTCCTGCAGTGCCGTCAGTGTGCGACGAGGAATCTGATGAGTGCACAAGGGGCATCTACTCATACACCCACGAGTGCGAGGTAGGTTGCGGAGCTGATTGTGATGCAACTCATGGATGCGCTGACTCAACATGCTCTGTGACATATGAGGATTATTGCGACGAAAGGAAGCTCATGGAGTATGATGGTGACAGCATGCTTGGCTCGACTGTTGTTGAAGACTCCCAGCAAAATTCCTGCCTTGACTGCCTTTGCACAGCCAACCAGGCAAGCTGCCCTGCACCAGTCCTTACAGCCAATTGCGTTGCTGGAGTCTGTGATGCTGAGTGTAAGACAAGCGAAGAATGCCCTTCTTATTGCGATGGCTCTCTGAGGTACTATGATTCAAGCTGCAGCGATGGCTGCGAGTGCATGTACGATTTCGAGGACTGCGACCAGCATGATGGCTACTATGATACTGGCGCCTTGCAGTTGGTCTCAACAGGAGAGTGTACGCAAAAAGAGCAAAAAGAGCAGGAGTTAAGGGATTACAGTTGCGCTCCTGATGCCTGCACTTATCTTGTGATAGGCTATCAATGGGTTGACACTGGAGTGAATATAGACAAGCCTGATGCAACCTTGTGTGACGATGGATTGTACTGCTCTGTTGATGATGCCTGTATCCTAGGTTCGTGCGTTGGCGCTGCAAGGGACTGTTCAGCAAGCGACCTTGCAGGGATTGCAGAGTGCAGCTACAGCCCTGACGGCAATCCCTTGACTTGGGACACTGCAGCAGGCTTTACTTCTGTCTGCGATGACGATGATGATGCATGCACAACCTCAAGTTATGATCACATCCATTCGTGCAGCATGAGCCTTTGCGGTGCTGAGTGCGAGCTTGATTCCAACTGCGCCAGCACAGAGTGTGATGGCCTTGATGGCTGCTATTTCGGCACTTACTTTGACTATAGTGATGAGGCAAACTTTTGCCTGCTTGGCTGCAGCTGCACAGAAAACTCTTGCGAGGATTTTGCAGCGATAGTTACTGATGCTGATATGGATAGCTATGATGTCGAATGCGAGGAGGACTGCGATGATGCAGACAACACAGTATATCCTGGAGCTTTGGAATTGTGCGACGCAAAGGATAATGACTGCGATGGCGTAATTGACAGCTTCAATCAGGATTGCTCTGTAAGGTTCAAGGGCATATGTTCCAATGGCCAGGAATTCTGCTCTGCCGGAACATGGGATGGATGTCCTTTGCCTCAATTTGAGGTCTGTGATGATGGATTGGACAATGACTGCGATGGCGTAATTGACAACGGTTGCAGGATCCTGCACCTCTTGAATCCTGGGTCTGAGGTTTATTATGACAGGATTGTTCCTGTGGCAACTGACAGCGGCGGCAGGTCTGACATGTATTACTCTCTCGATGACTCAAGTTGGAGGCTTTTATGCAAAAACTGCAACATTTATGACAAGCCTATGCAGTTCAGGTACGGCAGCCATGTTCTGTCAGTCATAGCATCGTATCCTGATGGCATTGCTAGCCGGCAGTCTGTCTGGTTTGTTGTTGCAAGGCCTGACTCTGTCACTGGTGGCAGCGCAACCTGGACTGGCATGGTGAAGCAAGGTGTTTATTCTGTTGCACAGGTCCGTATTGTGGAAACAAAAAACTTCAGGAGCCCTATGTTTAAGCAGTGGGGCGGCCCCAGCCGCGAGGATTTCATGTCCAGCACTGTGAAGCTTAGCATTAAGAACCTGCCTTCTATCGGCAGTGACGAGGACTATGTGCTATGGCTTTTCAATTCAAAGACGAATGAATTCAGGAAGATTGGGCTGCTATCTCTCAACAAGAGGCAGGGTTCGCAAGATCCATACAACACAGGAATAATCGGCTACCTGTCCACTCAAGGCAGCATGATGTATGAGAACCTTTTGGATGATTTTGACGGCGCAATAATCGAGAGGCAGCCGAAGGGCTATGGCCTGCCTTATCCCTTGGGCGATGCGCTTTTGTACTTCAATAAAATGGCTCCAATGAATTTCCTTGCTGATGGAGCGAATTGCGTTGCCCACACGCAGTGCCAGTCAGAATTATGCGATCCTGGCAGCTGGACTTGCGAGTCTGTAGTGTAAACGCACTTTTTTTTCTTTACTATTTTGTGACTAAACCTGGTTGTCATTAACTTATCTGGCCATATTCCCGCACTTACCGACGACAAAGTAATCAACGGAATGAACCGTCTCTTCTGTCACCGGCTTATGACGATTGGTTTTGTTTAAATACTTTTGTGGTGTCTGCTATAATAATGTTTAAATATATTTCAGGTATTCTTTTTGCTAGCAATAAGTAGTTACTGCGTAAGACTACTACGCAATAACTATAACGCATAAAAAATACTATCCGGGGGTTAAATTGAGAGTCGCACTTGTAATAGCGTTAATAGCAACTGTGGTATTCTGTTTAGGCTTGCCTTCTGTCTCAGCTCTGACTGCTTCAATAGGCAACGCAAGGATGATTATCCACACTGACGCAAGCCCTGAGCAGCCAGCTGTGATCCAGAAAAGCATCAGAGTCAACAACGTGAATGATGTCCCAGTGCAGATCGGCTTAAGGTCGCAGGGAGATATCAAGGATTACACTGAGGTTCTGGACAAGGGATTCACCTTGCAGCCTGGCGAGACTGTTGACGCAAGGTTTGTGATAACTCTTGAGTACGGCGGAACCTATGAAGGCAAGATACTTGTTGACTTCTTTCCAGTAGAGGGGAGTACAAAGCAAACTCCTGTCGGACTTGCATCCACAGTCATTATTATCTCCCAAGGCCCTCAGAATCCGAATCCTCCCACAGGCTCTGAAGAAGTAAGCGAGGAGGATCTGGAATATGTCAATTCTGAGCCGGCAGAAGAGCCAGCAGAAGTTATGGACAATCCTGACACAGTCTCACCTTCGTCTGCTGGCAAAAGCCTTCAGTCTGCAAAAGAGAAGGCCAGTCCGCTTGTGGGAATGATGATTATTGGCTTTGTCATTATCATTGGCATTGTTGTATACTGGTGGTATATGAGAGACTAAGATGATGAAAGCAGCACTCCTCTCCGCAATACTTGTGCTTTTAGTTGGCATTGCCCATGCTGAAAACGCAGCTTATGTCCTTAGAAATCCTGCGATTCCAGACCAGAAAATAGTGTCTGTCTTGGAGCAGAGCGGCTTCACAGTGACCTTGATTGATGACAACAATGCTGCTTCTACAGACTTTTCCAATTATCACCTGATTGTTCTTGGCGATGAGAGCCTAAGCGATCCTTTTTCAATACCTGTAAGGCAGCGGCCGTCAGTCATTGTCAGCCACTACTATCTTGACATTTGGGGAATTGCGCAGGGTGCAAGCTCCTATAGCGTTGGTAACAACTATATCAAGGGCAAGGTCATGATAAACAACACAATAACAACAGGTCTTCCCCAGACTGTGCAGCTATACAACTCTATCGGCGGAACTGTCTATCAGTTGCCAAAGCTTCCTGACAGGTCAAGGGACCTGGACAACCTTGTTGCCAACACTAACGACAATGCGTATTCTCTTGTAGGAATCATTGACAAGGGAGACCGCCTGTATGGCAGCGGTACAGCTCTTGCAAGGAGCTGCTTTATCGGAATGACAGACACCACAAAGTGGACTATTGACAGCGAAAAAATTTTTAGCCGCTGCGCAAGATATGTTATTGTCGGGCTTGATATGGACCAGGATGGTTTTCCCGCAGAAAACGACTGCAATGACTATAATCCAGGTATCAATCCTTCAATGCCGGAGATTGTCTATAACAGCCTTGACGACGACTGCAATCCTGCCACACTTGACGATGATTTGGACCTTGACAGCTACAAGAGAATTGCAGACTGCAACGACGCAAATTCCTCAATCAATCCCGGGGCGCTTGACATTGCCTATAATCTTATAGATGAAGATTGCTCAGGATATGACCTTGCTGATGTCGACCTTGACGGCTACTGCAAGGCTGGCTACCAGATAATAAACAAGTCCCAGTGTAGCAAGGAAACAGGTGCGGCTGGCACAGACTGTAACGACAGCGCAAAATCCACGTATCCAGGAGCTATGGAGGTGCCGTACGATTCTATCGACCAGGACTGCTCTGGCAACGACCTTGTGGATGTTGACTCTGACGGATACGACTATACTATTGACTGTAACGACAACAATCCCCAAGTCAACCCTGGCAAGATCGAGGTTCCATACAATGGCCTGGATGATGACTGCAACACCTCAACTTATGATAACGACCTTGACAGGGATGGTTTTCTTTTGGCAGATGACTGCGATGACAAAAATGCGCTTATTAATCCTGGAATTGCTGAAAAGACCTATAACAGCATTGATGATGACTGCAATCCCTTGACTCTTGATGATGACCTTGACTC